>JBAVRC010000288.1:0-6494 GCA_049694615.1 Thermosynechococcaceae cyanobacterium
TGCGGTGAAGCCCCCAGCAATTCGATATGTGGCAGCGGAGCCTAAGTTCGGGACTTTCAGTCCCTTTCCCAACCTATCGACTTTCAGTCGATAGTTGTTGAGTTCATCCCATGACCCACCTGCTGAATGTGGGGTCTAGATGGCGATCTCCAGGATGACGGCTGTGGGGGATTCGGATTGGATGCTAGGGGTGGAGTCTATGGGGCAATTGGAGGAACTGACGGTTGAGCCGATTGTCGCCGTTGCTGTAATTAGCATGTAGAGAGGTAAATCAGGAGATCGTAGGGATGAGATGAAGTAGTGATGGGTAACGCTAGCACCAAGACTGTTCCCCTAGTGGGGTGTTGAGCAATTCGCGAATATTCGCTTCTATGACCCGATATCCCACATTCCCGTTGAGCCGTTGCCGTCCTTCGTTAAAAATGAGACTGGGACTCACAGTCACGGTATGTTCTTTGACTAGTTCAAAATCTTTCGAGAGTTGGGCATACGCTTCGCCGCTGTCAATCTGTGCTTGGATCGCCGCAATGGGTAATCCCAATTCCTCAGCAATTTCAAGTTGGGTTTTGTGATCGCCAACATCGGCCAGTCGTGTAAAGAATGCTTCCCGAAAGGCCCATAGAGCCTTTTCAAACATCCGCTCGGAGGCTGGGACGATCTCCTTTTGTTCCAAGAGTTGAATGGCGTGCAGAAACAGATGACAGGCGGTGGATGATGCAGGCACCACCTGTGTCCAGATGTCGGGATGAAGGGCGATGTGGTTAAATTTTTGAGCTACTTCTTGCACATGATGGCTATAGGCGGGTAGGCCCCCGCGATCGCGCCACCCCTTTTCGAGTTTTTCGCGGGCATTTCCAAACACAGAAACAAAGTGATGCTGGATTAAAATCTGGTCTTGAAAGGTATGTTTCAGCTCATCCAAGCGAATTTGAGCAATATAAGCCCACACACAGAGAATATCCGAGAAATAGAAAATCCGAATCGGCTCCATGGCGGCTCCAGCAGTATATTCATTGGCGATGAATCCGGTTGGCGAACGGGGTCTCAACAGACATCCGGCTCGCTTATTTTCGTCCTTGTCGCAGGGATGAAAGTCCTTCTAAGTGTTGATTCTGCTGCTGCACCTGGATCGAAAGCGCATTGTAGACCAGATCGCACAGTTCAAACAAAAAGGGATTCGCAATTTGGTAGTAAACGCTTACCCCACGCTGCTCGCGAGAAACTACTCCTGCTTGGGTCAACATTTTGAGATGCTTTGAGACATTAGCCTGTCCTAATGCGGTGTCCTCAATAATTTCGGTGACATTTTTGGCACCCGATTTTAAGCTACAGACAATTTGTAGCCGACTGATTTCAGAGAGCACCTTAAAAAAGTCGGCCATGAGACCCAAAGCTGCTGGCGTAAGTTTAGATATGTCACGTTGATCGATCTGAGCAGTTTTGGTAGTGGAGGGCTTGGCGATGGTTTTGGTCGGCATGGTTCTATGGCAATGGTAGAGGCACGCTAATCAGGATCGTGTCAATTCATACTATATCTGTAGTATGCCTATATTGCCAAATAGTTGTATTTTATAGGAGTGAACCGCGTATGCGATCCCCTCATGAATCCGCTGATGATGATCGCCTCAATTCCGTCGCCTCTAGGAATAGGTCACCTTTAGCTTACTTTATCTTGACATTTGCGCTCTCTATCCCCTTTTGGATCGCTGGAGCTTTGACCCATGTCCAGATCCTTCCGGCACTCCCTGTCAGCGCGCTTGAGGTCTTGTGCATGGTGGGGGCAGCCTCAATCCTCGTCTATCGCGAAAATGGTCTGGCGAGTGTGGCGGAGTTGCTGAAGCGATCCTGCGATTTTCAGCGCGTCAGAGCGAAGATTTGGTATGTGCCAACTCTCTTGCTGATGCCATGCATCATGGTCTTGTCTTACGCCACGATGCGTCTTATGGGTGTACCGATTCCCGTTCCGCAGTTCTCATTGGCAAAAACATTCGCCCTTGTTCTCCTATTTTTTATCGCTGCCCTTTGCGAAGAGTTAGGTTGGTCGGGCTATGCGATCGATCCGTTGCAAGAACGCTTTGGAGCGCTTCAAGGCGCGCTGCTGCTTGGAGGGGTATGGGCTGCTGTGCATTTTATTCCATTACTTCAGGCGCAGCGATCGCTGCACTTCATCGCCTGGTGGTCGCTTGCCACAGTGGCCTATCGGGTAATCATCACCTGGCTCTACAACAACACGGGGAGGAGTTTCTTTGTTGCTACCCTCTTCCACGCCATGTCAAACCTCACCTGGCAACTTTTTCCGGTGGACGGTTCCTACTACGATCCGCGCGTGACAGGGGCGATCGCCGCAGGGGTGGCAATCATTGTGACGATTGGATGGGGACCAAAGACCTTGGTTCGAGCTAAATTGGCATTTAGCTGTGAGAGAGTAAAGATGAACGGTGTCGTGGTAGCAGTGAGCCGCAATACAAAACACACATTCACGAAACTCAATCAGGACAGTATTCAACTTCTTTCTGGGCTGGGTGTAGAAGGGGATGCGCACATGGGCAAGACCATTCAGCATCGATCACGGGTAGCCGTTGACCCAACTCAGCCCAATTTGCGGCAAGTTTATTTGATTCATGCTGAACTATTTGATGAGTTACGAGCTGTAGGTTTCGACGTAGCAGCCGGACAAATGGGTGAAAATATCACGACACGCGGCATTAATCTGCTGAGTTTGCCAACGGGTACCCGATTACATCTAGGCGATATGGCGATCGTCGAATTGACTGGGTTACGAAATCCCTGTGCCCAGTTGTATCAATTTCAGTCAGACTTGATGGCAGCAGTGCTGGGACGAGATGAGCAAGGTAAGCCGATCCGCAAAGCGGGCGTTATGGGTATTGTAGTCGTCGTCGGCAAAGTACGTCCTGGTAACCCAATTCAGGTTGAACTGCCTCCAGAACCCTATCGACTGCTTGATCGGGTTTGATGTTAATAAAGCCAGGGGATTAGCTTCTTGACCTTTAATTGATAGGAATCATAGTCAAGGGACTTATTCTTCAGCCAGGATTCTTCTTTTCTCGCTTTGCTATTGCGTAAGTTCTTCACAATTAGACCCACCAAGGTATTTCTCCAGTGCGAGGATCGGTTGCCGTCCAGGGCGAGATCAAAATGCTGTTATCAACGACTGCAACCTGAACAATTTTGAGCGGCAGAGGCGCTGGTCCGCGCACCACTGTCCCATCGGGAGCATAGCGGGAACCATGACAGGGACATTGAAATTGCTGATCCATTGGGTTCTAGGGGAAGGTGCAACCTAGGTGGGTGCAATTATCAACAATCCCGATGCTATCTAGGGTGTTATCTTCTTTGACAATTAGGTAAGTGGGTTCTCCGGCCAAACCTGCGACCAAGGCACGAGATCCCGGCGGTTCGGCCAGGATTTGTGTGGCTGGAATTTTGTTTCCTAAACTATCTTTAGCCAGAATGGTTCCCACCGCTCCCGTTGCTTCTGCTGTAGGAACAAAAAATTTGCCCACCGGATAGAGCGCGGCACCCGCAGTGGCAGCAACGGTCACTCCGGTCAGAAAGTTGAGGAGTTGTCGTCTGGATAGGGATGGGCTTTCAAGAGGAAGACTGTTATCCATGATGGATCTCCTTGACGTTAGACGGCAGATCGTAAATGCTTCTACAGTTGTTTGTTGGGTTGGCTGGTGTGAATTCCCAGGAGGCGATAAAGACCACAAAAACCGACTAAGGCGGTTATCAGTAATATGCCCCCAGCAATGACTAGCCCAATACCCAAGGCAGAACCACTGTAGAGAAAGAGTCCCAGATAAAACAATACTGAAGCCAACAGCAAGCGGATCAGACGATCAAGCGAACCAACATTCGTTTTCATAGTGACAATCTCCAATTTTGAACGGATTACAAAAACCTTGATACCTAAGGAAGAATTATCTCTCAAGGCGATGAAACTCATTTTGGCAACCTTACTTTATATTATAACTGATTAGTTATAAAATGTTATAGTAAATTCAAGATCTGCAATTACCTCAGAGGCAACCGTTATGAGTTTGGGCAGTTTCACAGTACTCAAGCCCTATCTCGACTTTTTTCACCCCATAACCATGTGGGTCTTGCTGGTTGTTGCGCTCTATACCCTGTATTTGGGTGTGCAAGTTCGCCAGACAAAGCTGGCAGAGAGCAATCGCAAGAAAGAGCTGGTGAAGGGTCGGTTTGCGATTCGCCATCACCAAATTGGTTCTGTACTCCTAGGGCTAATGGTCATGGGGGCGATTGGGGGAATCGTAGTTACGTATATCAACAATGGCAAGATTGTGATTGGCCCCCATTTCTTTGCAGGATTGGGAATGGTGGGATTGATTTCTTCTTCTGCGGCGTTGGTTCCCTTTATGCATAAGCATGACTGGGTGCGCAGCATCCACATTTCCCTGAACCTACTTTTGATGGGATTGTTTGGCTGGCAAGCCCTCACAGGGGTTCAAATTGTGCAAAAGATGTTGAGCAAAATGATAACGAGTAGCGCAGGGTAAGGAAATCGATCCATGACAACAGATCAAAAACGGATTTTGATTGTGGGTGGCGTTGCTGGGGGTGCATCCTGTGCCGCTCGTGCCCGCCGCCTTTCTGAAACGGCTGAAATTATCATGTTTGAGCGAGGGTCGTTTGTTTCCTTTGCCAATTGTGGGTTGCCCTATTATGTGGGCGATGTCATTACAGATGAGAAAAAACTGCTCGTTGCTAGTGCCGAACTGTTTCGGCAGCGATTCAATATTGAGGTGCGATTAGAACAGGAGGTGATGGCGATCGATCGAGAGGCTAAACAGATCGCGGTTAAAAATCGCCAAACAGGTGAAGTGTACCAAGAGTCGTATGATGCACTGGTCTTAGCTCCAGGCGCGGCTCCCATCCGCCCACCATTGCCAGGAATTGATTTGTCCGGCATCTTTTCGCTGCGAACCATTCCGGATAGCCGTCTGATTCGAGCGTGGATCGCCGACCACAAAGTCAAACAGGTTGTGGTGGTTGGCGGCGGATTCATTGGGTTGGAAATGGCCGAAAATTTGGTGCATCGTGGAATTGCAGTAACGCTGATTGAGTCCAGCTCACAACTAATGGCACCTCTCGACTCAGAGATGTTAGCACCTGTATATGAACGATTGAAATCGCACCATGTCACAGTCCAACTGGGTGATAGCGTTGCCAAGTTTGAACCCGCTATCAAGGGTGGGATTTGTGTCTCTACCCAATCAGGTGCATCCTGTACTGCCGATTTGGTCATTCTGGGAATTGGCGTGCGTCCTGAATCCACGCTGGCAAAAGCAGCAGGGCTAGACATTGGCGATCGCGGTGGGATTCGGGTTAACGAGCAAATGCAGACGACCGATCCAAACATTTGGGCGGTGGGGGATGTGGTTGAAGTCAAAGACTTTGTGACGGGCGAGTGGACGGTGATTCCCCTCGCGGGGCCAGCGAATCGTCAAGGTCGAATTGCAGCGGATGTGATTTGCGGACGCGATGCGGCTTTTAGGGGGGTGCAGAGTACTTCAGTCTGTGGTGTTTTTGGACTGGCGATCGCTTCTACAGGAGCCAATGAGAAAACCCTGCAACGTCTGGGTTGGGACTATGGCAAAGTCTATCTCCATCCAGGACACCACGTTGGCTATTATCCGAACGCAAAACCGATTGATTTGAAACTCCTGTTTTCCAAGCAGGACGGACGCATTCTCGGCGCACAGGCAGTCGGTGAAGAAGGCGCGGATAAACGCATTGATGTCATCGCTATGGCACTACAAACTGGAGCAACGGTGTTTGACCTGGAAGAAGCTGAACTGTGTTACGCTCCTCAGTTCGGAGCCGCTAAAGATCCGGTAAATATGGCAGGTATGATAGCTGCCAACGCCTTGCGAGGTGATGCACCTTTGGTTCACTGGCAAGACCTCGCAGACTTGCACGATGGATTACTTCTAGATGTTCGCAACGTCGATGAGTTTACCGTAGGGCATGTGGAGGGGGCAGTTAATATTCCGCTGCCGCAATTGCGCGATCGAATGCACGAACTCAAACCCGATCGAAAGATTTGGGCTTACTGTCAGGTCGGACAACGCGGTTACTATGCCACCCGCGCCCTCCGTCTTAATGGGTTCAATGCCTATAACCTGAGTGGTGGGTTCAAAACTTACCAGGCGATCGCACAAACGTCCAGACTCAGTTAACCTCCTCATGAAGAAATCAAGACTTTGCCTGACAAATGGGTTGTGATGATCGAGTTTTAGCGATTACCAAAGTCAATGCTTACTTGGCGATCGCCTTCTCCACAAAAGCATTCCGCAAAGCGCGTCCCGGCATTCCGACTGGGCTGGAGATAATCACCACATCTTCCGGTTTGGCCTGAAGGTGAAATTCCTTGTAGCGAATATCCGCATCGCATTCGTCTGTCGTAATAAAGCGCGTCCCAATCTGCACGCCGCTGGCTCCTAAAGCGA
>JBAVRC010000289.1:0-1553 GCA_049694615.1 Thermosynechococcaceae cyanobacterium
AAGCCTCTCGATTGGGGAGACCGAATCCAGACTGCAAAGCTTGCAACACTAGCTGATACTCATCCACCCCTAGGGGCAAACCCGCCTGACGCAGCCTCATAAACAGCTCTAGCAACGGTAATTCATCGCTTTTCATCCCTCATCCTTACCTCCCATCCGGGCTAGATAACGCCAATGATCGTCGTAACTTTTTAACAACACGCCTGGATAAGGAAGTTTGCCCTCCAACTTTTTCAGTGCTTCATCTTCAGGATGGCGGTGGAGAATATTAAACCAATCAATCAGTTCGCTGGTGCTAACTTTTTTCCCTGAATTGCCTTTATCTTTATTCATTTCCTCGCGCAGTTTCTCAAAACGATTGACTGCTTTTTGTGCTAAATCCTCCGAAGTAGTCGGGAAAAATTGTTGGATAATTTCTACTAACCGTTCATTACCAGGAAATTCGACATAGTGAAATAAGCAACGGCGCAAGAAAGCATCGGGCAAATCCTTCTCATCGTTACTGGTAATAAAAACAATTGGTTTGGCTTTGGCTTGCACTATCTCGCCCGTCTCTTCCACCAGAAATCGAGATTCATCTAGTTCTAGAAGTAGGTCATTGGGAAAGTCAATATCTGCCTTATCAATTTCGTCAATCAAGATGACTGTGCGCTTCTCGCTCCTAAATGCACGCCCAATTGCTCCCCACTCTAAATAAGTTGCCAGGTTACTAATACGAGGAATATCTTCCTCTTTAATCATGCGACTGGCAGCTAGCTGGCCATCTCGCAAACGCCCGACCGTATCATAGGAATAGAGACCATCTTTAGCACGACTAGTTGACTTAATATACCAAGGTTCAAACGGCAAACCCAACTCATAGGCCACCGCATAGGCAAGCCTAGTTTTTCCGCAACCGGGTTGTCCTTTCAGTAACAAAGGCCGTTCTAGCTGAATCGTCAGATTAACAGCCTCAATTAACTCCTCGTTAGGGAGATAGGGATACAATAGTCTTCCAGAAGCATCTTTTTCCCCCAGTTTGGGTTGAATGTTACCCGTATAGGCTAGCCCTTGATTTATCATAGTTTCAGCCATTTGTCTGACTCCTCGTACCAATCATAACCACAGTCTGCGCAAATTGTTTCTAGGACACGCTCAGGAACCCCATTGTTACTGTTTGCTAAAATTTCTTGAACCGTATTATCAACCTGAGCGGTGAGTACAGGAGGCAGCTTGTCATACTCTGTTTCTATCCAGCCCATTAAATCATCATCCGAGAATTCAGTAATGATCGGCGGTCTAACAGGAATCTGAGACTGCCAGTTGGAACTTAGTTTTTCCGCAAAGGGAACTTCCCAACTCTCGACACAACCTTCATAGTCAATCAAAAACATTAATAACTTATATTTTCTGGCTTGAGATGATTGTTCTTGAACTTTACTGACCAATGGCAACCAGAAGTTGTCGATTAGCTCAGATAAAGTAGTCTCTGTCATCGTTTCCACCTCATGGAAGACCAAAAGAACATTCTGGGTCTGCAAACATTGAAAAACTTGATCAGCAATTTCTGAGGG
>JBAVRC010000290.1:0-8103 GCA_049694615.1 Thermosynechococcaceae cyanobacterium
ACAGACCTATCTGTAAGGCAGGATCTGGGAATTCACAATACTCTTAAAAAATTCACGCGAACTGAGAGTTACAGCATTAAAGTTTTACGCTCTCGTAAGAAAATAACTGGCTTCTCAGGCACGGCAACAATCTATAAGGATAATGGGCAGAATAACGACGCGGGGTTGTTCTTTGGCCCCAATGGTGTCCTGTTTTTCTCCCGCTACCCTGTCAATCAGGTCGGTCAATTTAAGACGAGCAAAACAATCAATCCTAAACTGATCGACTTAGCTCCCCTTGGCGTAACATCTTCTCTGTCGGGCTTTAATCTTGTCCCGTTCGGGTTTTCAACTGCCGGGAGAGTTAAATGGGTTTCCTACGGTGACGGGAAGTGGTACGAAGGGATTCTTAAGCCAGATGGTCAAGGCACCTACAACATAACGTCCGTTATTAACAAAACCGCATCCCAGATCTCCTCTGGCCCCGGAGGATTTAGCTACGTGCCAACGGGTTCTCCTTTATTTCCGCAACCCAGCATTTTGGTGAACGAATATGGCGCTGCCAAAGTTGCCGCCTACCGAGTCGATGCCCAGGGCGATCCAATTCCGTCCTCTCGCCAAGACTTTTTGACGGGATTGAGCAGTGTTTGGGGTTCTGCTATCGATCCGGTAACAGGCGATTTACTGATCGGGTCTTGGAGTGGCGGAACTGTGACGGCAATCAGTGGGTTTAAAGCCCCTGCATTGCCTAGCATCACCTCTTTTACGCCAACCAGTGGCTCGGTCGGCACCCAGGTGACGGTAACTGGCACTAATTTCACGCCGGGTTCTGTCGTTCGACTCAACGGTCAGTTGGCGCGAGCAACCATTCAATCGGCCACGCAACTCAAGTTCAAAGTGCCAAAGGGTTCGACTACGGGTAAAATTGCTGTGCTTGGGGCCGGAGTTGAGCCTCAAAAGAGCGCAACCGACTTTGTTGTCCCGTAAGGGTTATGGGTGGGCGATCGCCTAGCCCTCTAGACTGGGCGATCGCGACCAACCTGTGCTGCTCATGCTTTGACATACACTGCAACGGGTACCCGCTTAAACGCCAGAGTCCCGCCAGGATACTAAGCAGCACAATAACACATGTAACCGATGAATTTCATTGTCTATAATGGATAAAATTACAACATGTAGTTCAATAACAATGCAAACCTCATATCTCCTCAATGCGAAAGATTTGGATCACCATATTCTAGACTCAATCAAGATTCTCTTTCAGGACAAAGAAATCGAGATCATTGTCTATGATGTTGATGAAACTGCTTATCTCTCTCGATCCCCTGCAAATCAAAGGCGATTACTGGAAGCGATCGAGAATGCTAACAACGAGACTAATCTTATTCCAGTAAACCTTGAGGAATTGGAATGAGTCGGCGGATTAGTTTTGAAGCATCTGCCTTTGATGATTTTAGCCAATGGGCAGCCTTAGACAAAAAGACATACCAAAAAATTGTCACACTGATCAAAGATATTAATCGCTCACCGTTTGCTGGGTTGGGTAAACCGGAAGCGCTCAAGCATGAATATAGTGGCTATTGGTCACGTCGTATCAATGATGAACACCGTCTTGTCTATAAAGTAACGGACAGAGACATTATTATTGTCGCTTGCAAATACCATTATTCATAAGTACTTTTCATTCCCAGTTATTCAGACACAATTTTTAGTTAGTTGGTTATTACTGTTCTGCATACACTGCAACGGGTACCCGTTTAAAGGCTGGAGTCCCACATCGTGGGTCAATCTGCGCCTTAAAAATCGCATTAACCTCTGGGTAAAACATCAGTGCCGCCCCCTCGCGAATCGCGCCATAAATAATCTCCACATCCTCCAAACAACCCGCATTTCCCCTCACTATGACCCGTTGGTGGGCACATAATCCCGCTCCTTCGGCATCTTTGGCATTCATCAAAATACAATTGCGATGGGGCATTCCGCGATACTGGTCCGCTGGGCGATAGACCACTGTATTGTGTTGGGCATAACTGCGTCCCGTCCCCAGTGCCACCACCACTCCCCGCACCGTATCTGGCAACCCGAAGTCCTGCAAAGACGGTAACTTCAAGATAGGAATGGGCGTTGCAAACATCTGGGCACGACCGGTTGGCGTTGCAAACATCGGCGCATGAAAAATGCGTCCGCCAATCGTAAATTCGGTTTGCGTCTCGTCAATCTCGCCAATTTGGCCATACCCCGGAATGGTTTGAGCAATGAGTTGTCGCACATAGCGCGTGTCTTGTAACTTGCGCCAGTCCACTGGGCGATCGCCCTGCAACCGATAGGCCAATTCCGTTAAAAAGTCCACCTCGGACACTAAATCGGCCTGTTTGAGATGGGTGCTGCCCGCATCATTGAGGCGCACAAAATTATTACCCGATTCTGTCGTAGTTTTGTGCGGATTTTCAAACCGGGCAAACACGGGCAAAACCAGTGTATTGACCCGAGCCAAACCATGAAAATGGCCCAAATTCGGTTTTGTAGCCAAATAAATAATTGTGTCGATCTGGCCCAGGGCGTGCTTGGCTTGGGTTAAGTCCGGATTGGCCGCGTAGAGATTCCCACCCACACTAATGAGCGTGGCGATCGCCCCCTGTTCTGCCGCTTCAATCAGGGCACGGGTGTCGTATCCCGGCGTTCGGCTGAGGGGACGGTCCAGCAGTTTTTCCAGGGCCAACCGAATCTCCTCCTTGAGGCGAATCGTCACCCCCATCGACCCAAACCCCTGCACGTTGGAATGACCGCGAATGGGCATTGTTCCGGCTCCTGGTTTTCCGGCATTGCCCGTCAACAGGGCCGTATTGGCCATACTGCGGACATTATCCACACCATTGTCATGTTGGGTAATGCCCATGGCCCAGGCAAACACCACCCGCTCCGCAGTGCCAATGAGGGTTGCCGCCGCCTCCAGTTCAGCTTGAGAGACGCCGCAGATTTCTGTAATCGTGTCCCAGGTTGTATTCCGGGCCGCATCCACCACCCCTTCCCACCCTTCCGTATGGCGGTGCAGATAATCTATGTGGATGAGGTTTTGCTCAATCAAGGCTTTTTGAATGCCCACAAACAATGCGGTATCGCTGCCAGGGATGGGTTGCAGATACAGCGATGCAATCTCAGACCCCCGCAATAGCGATTTAAGGGGGAAGGCCGGAGAGGCAAACTTGACCAGCCCGACTTCTATCAAAGGGTTAATGACAATGACCTTGCCCCCGCGATCGCGCAGTTGAATCAGCTCATTCATCAACCGGGGATGGTTGGAGGGTGCATTGGACCCCGCCAGCACCACACAATCGGCCAGCTTCAGGTCTTCCAGACTCACCATTGAGGTACCGGACCCGAAGATTTCTTTCAACCCCACGGTCGAAGCAGAATGACACAGATCAGAACAGTCGGCCAGATTGTTCGACCCCAGCGATCGCATGAGCAGTTGCAGTAAATACGCCGCTTCGTTAGAAGAGCGTCCCGAACTGTAGGAGGCAATGCGTTCAGCAGGCTGGCGAAAGGCCGCTTCGGCGATCGCATAAACTTCGTCCCAGGCGATGCGTTCGTAGCGATCGCTCCCAGCCCTATGGATCATGGGGAAACTAAGTCGCCCCAGACGGTCGGCCTCTTGGGAGGTCAAGGCTTGTAGCTCCGTTAGGGTCCGCTGGGCAAAGATGGATGGTGCAATAGCGGGTAACAATTCTGAGGCGATCGCCTCAACGCTTTTGGCACAACGTTGAAGACTTTCGCCCGCTTCGTTTACAAACCCGCCCTTTTGACCGCCTGCCCCCCAAGCACAGGACAAACAAGCACTTTTATGATTTAGGGTTTGCCACAGCTTCAACCCATTGGGCGAGAGGGTTTTTTCAGCCCAGTATTGCAGGACGGGTAACCCACCCCCCATTTCAGGTGACGACTCTTGGTCCGTCGGCATGGTCTGTTGTCATTGTTAGAGTTTACAGTTCAATCCAAGTCCATCATTCCAGAATTTCTAATGAAACAGCAGCATAGCGGAGGATATAGGGTCTACACTCAGTTTCTTGATCAGGGAATGATGTTCCAAAAAATGCTACATAACAATCAAAATCAAGATCACTATACCAACAGTGTACGACAATTCCATACTCCCCTGTTATTGGAAGCTTTACTTTCGTCCCTGGGCTAATATATTCACGATTCTTGCAACGCCTTCCTTCAGGACGCTCTCCTCCGTGGTAGGCATAGACTCCATACCCATCTACAAATTGCAGCGCAGGCTCCCCTTCCGCATGAAGTAAATTTTCTTGATCAAATAACAACTTATTTGGTCGATCACAGGCAATACAGACATTTTCAAATTGCAATATAAAATCACAGTTCTGCATTAATTCTTTAACCGCGATCCACTTTTTCCGATCATGCTGTAATCCGAGAACTGATATGCAAAAGTCGAACATACACGCCCAGCTAGACCAACGTGCTGGCCTATTGAGAGCCATTAACAATTTTGAAATGTTTGAATAGTCAGTCTCAGTTTTATTAAGATCCTTCATGATTTGAGCTTCAACGCAGCTCTCAATACCCCCAGGAAAGTGGAAAGATTTTGGATTGCTATTTTGATCGAGATGATCGGGAAACTCTGGATAGTCAATTTGATTTCGCAAGTTGTAATAGAAATTTTTATCAAGCTGTCTCTCTATTAGATGACGAACATGCTCAAAACACCTATTCTGAAATTTATTGCGAATATCTTTCCCCAAGTAGGCTCTAAAGTTTTCGGTTGCCAGAATTTCTTCAATTGCTGCAAAAGGACTGCAAAAGAACACGATTTCGGGTTCAGAATAATGACTGGCCACATAAGCCGATCTGATTGACTGCGCAGCTTTTTCCCTATCAATCGGTTGAGTTAGTGTTGCTATCGTTTTCCACTTTTCTCGATAGCTCGCAAGCATTTCACCTTGGTCATCGGATATTTCAGTGATAATACGTTTTGGCATCTCACTTGTGCGTCTTGGCATAACTTTGGGAATCGTTTATGGGTAATGGAGCAGCCTAACTCGTGAAAACGTTGGTCCAGATCCCTAGTCCTGCAATAGACCACGAATCCGTTCTCTAAATAAGCGAACCGCCGCTCGTTGGCCAATTTCCTTGCTTTTTTCGATGAATTCCGGGACTTCGGCGATGGGCAGAATCGGGAAAGCCAAACTTTGGGCACTCAGTTCGTAGGTACCTGCAACCAGCCGATAGACCTGAAGCCTTTGTTTCTCATATCGCCAGAGTTCGGGCACGCCCAGGGCCGCATATATGGCGTATTTGTTCAAAGAGGAATTTGTATAATCTGACTCAATCGCTAAATCGGGAGGCGGATCGTTGGACAAGATAATTTTTTTGCCTCTGACCTGAGGCTCATTTTGAATATAAAAACAGGAATCTGGCTCAACCGCACGCTCTACATCTTCACGTTCTAACGTTAAAGACCCTAGTTTTCTTAGTTCCAGCCCTAGCTCGTCAACCAAAACTGTTACAAAGTCAACCATCAGTTCTATCGGTTCTTCATGTTCTTCTAGAGGCATTCTCAGTTCTAGCACTCCTTGATCATAGGTCACGCGCCAAGCCCGTCCATCGCCGACATCGTTCATGAGGGCGCGATAGGTGGTCCAACTCACTCCGTTGAGGAGAACCATACCTGGCCGATTTTGGGGGTTGAGTGAACGGGTCTCGATCAGCAATTGCCCTGGCCGATAGGTTAAGGGATAGTCTTGTTCTTCCGAAAGATCAGCCATCAGCGCCTTGAAGGTTGACCATTGAATCCCGTCCAAGACAATCTGAGTTCCGGCTAGGGATTTGGGTGGGGTTGCAACCATCTCGCATCCTTCGATATCTGTTCTAATAGAATAACGTGCGGAAACCTGGAAAGCGGTTATGTAACGTTATACCGATTAGAGCCTGTATCAATCCTATTAAAATAGAAATAGGAAAGGGTTTTATCCTACTAGCCGTCGGACAATTTAGGGTCCATTTCTTTAATATTTGCTCTCGGTTTGAGTCCATTAGGAGAGAACAAGATGGTTATTGCCCATGACGTTCAAGCCGCCCAAAACCTAACCAAAGACCATGCCCTCATCCTCTGGTTCGAGGAGGTTGGCATTGCTGACATTCCGCTGGTGGGAGGCAAAAATGCCTCTTTGGGCGAGATGATCCGACAACTGACTGCTCAGGGGGTTAATGTGCCCTTGGGCTTTGCCACCACGGCCTACGCCTATCGTTATTTCATCGAACAGGCAGGGCTGGATGCTAAACTGCGAGACTTGTTCGCGGATTTGGATGTGGACAATGTGAACAATCTGCGCGATCGCGGTCAGCAGGCCCGCACCCTAATCCTCAATACGCCTTTCCCTGCCGAACTGGACGCGGCGATCGCCCAAGCTTATGTAGATCTGTGCGATCGCTATGACGCTATTACCCAGCAATGTGCCAACCTTCCTCCGGCTGAAAATGCCGACTGCTTAAGCAGGACAGCCCATACCGATGTCGCCGTCCGCTCTAGCGCAACGGCTGAAGATCTGCCCGATGCCAGTTTTGCCGGACAGCAAGAAACTTACCTCAACGTCCATGGTGTTCCGGCGGTCTTAGACGCTTGCCATCGGTGTTTTGCCTCCCTGTTTACGGATCGGGCTATTTCCTATCGCACCCAGAAAGGTTTTGACCACTTCAGCATTGCCCTATCCGTCGGCGTCCAAAAAATGGTGCGCTCCGATCTAGCCACGTCGGGCGTCATGTTTTCCATCGACACCGAAACGGGGTTTAAACATGCCGTCCTGGTGAGCGCAGCCTACGGTCTGGGCGAAAATGTGGTGCAAGGAGCCGTCAATCCCGACGAATATTTGGTCTTTAAACCCACACTTCAAGCTGGATTTTCTCCCATTCTCAACAAACGTTTGGGCAGTAAAGAAATCAAGATGATCTACGACATTGGCGGCGGCAAAATGACTAAAAATGTTCCGGTTCCGCTGCCCGAACGCAATCGGTATGCCCTCAACGATGCCGAAATATTAGCGCTAGCCCGCTGGGCTTGCGTGATCGAAGATCATTATTCTGCGGTGCGGGGCGTCTACACACCGATGGATATGGAGTGGGCCAAGGACGGGGAGACTGGGGAGCTATTTATTGTCCAAGCCCGACCCGAAACCGTACAGTCGCAAAAAAATAACCAAGTTTTGCGATCGTTTAAACTCACAGGGACCAGCGAGGTTCTCATCCAAGGCCGTGCTGTGGGCGAAATGATTGGGCAAGGAACCGCGCGCGTCATTCTGGATGTGCATAAAAAAATTAATGAATTTCAGACTGGGGAAGTGTTGGTGACCAACCGGACCGATCCAGATTGGGAACCCATTATGAAAAAAGCAAGCGCCATTGTGACCAGCCAGGGCGGACGAACGTGCCATGCGGCCATTATTGCCCGCGAAATGGGCATTCCAGCAGTTGTGGGCTGTGGCGATGCAACCGAACGGATCCGCACGGGGCAGCCCGTTACTGTGGCCTGTTCGGAAGGGGAAGTGGGCACGGTTTACGATGGGTTGGTTCCTTTTGTGGTGGAAGAGTCAACGCTGGAAAATTTACCGACAACCCGCACGCAAATTTTGATGAATGTGGGGAATCCAGAGGAAGCTTTTGGGTTGGCTGCACTTCCTTGCGATGGGGTGGGGCTAGCCCGTCTGGAATTTATCATTGCCAATCATATCAAGGCACATCCCATGGCCTTACTGCGGTTTGAAGCCCTCGAAGACCCTGGCGATCGCATTGAAATTGAAAAGCTAACGGCCCTGTTTGACAGCAAGCCGGAGTACTTTGTGGAAAAATTAGCGCAGGGTATTGGTATTATCGCTGCGTCTTTTTATCCCAAGCCTGTGATTGTCCGCATGTCGGATTTTAAGAGTAATGAATATGCCAATCTTCTGGGCGGTAAACAATTTGAACCAAAAGAAGAAAACCCCATGTTAGGGTGGCGCGGTGCATCTCGTTACTATGACCCGAACTATCGGGAGGCGTTTGCGTTGGAATGTCAGGCCCTGAAGCGGGTGCGCGAAGACATGGGACTCATCAATGTGATTCCCATGATTC
>JBAVRC010000291.1:0-2656 GCA_049694615.1 Thermosynechococcaceae cyanobacterium
GGGTTAGCCTCCGCTGGTAAGAAAGCGGGTCGGGTGGCCGCTGAAGGTTTGGTGGGCAGCTATATTCACTTCGGCGGCCAAATTGGGGTGTTGGTCGAGGTGAATTGCGAAACCGATTTTGTGGCCCGCAATGAAGAATTTAAGGTGTTGGTGCAAGATATTGCGAAGCAAATTGCCGCTTGCCCCAATATTGTCTATGTCAAAGTAGACGAAATCCCCCAAGATTTTGTGGATCGCGAAAAGGCGATCGCCATGGAGTCGGACACGCTGAAAGGCAAGCCAGACAATGTGAAGGAAAAAATTGTCCAAGGCAAGTTGGACAAAACCCTGCGCGAGTTGTGCCTGTTAGATCAGCCTTATATTAAAGACCAAAGCATCACGGTCGAGGAACTGATTAAACAATATGTGGCCAAGTTAGGCGAAAACATTCAAGTGCGTCGCTATAGCCGTTATGTGCTGGGTGAAGGCATTGAAAAAACCGTCTCTAACCTGGCTGAAGAAGTGGCGGCCCAAACAGGCGCACAAGTGAGCCAACCCGAGGCCCCGGTGGCTGAAGTGGAAGTGGAAGCACCTGTTGCTGAAGCGGAAGAAGCGCCTGCTGCAACAACGGAAGCCGATGCATCAGCGGGATTTGGTAAGTCTGGCAAGTCCGGCAAATCGGGTAAATCTGGCAAGTCTCGTAAGAAGTAACCCATCGTATAGGGGCATGGCATTTGACCCAGGCGCTTGCAGGATTTGCAAAGCCATTAGGCCGAATGCATTGCCCCGACGTTGCTAAAATGGGCGAAGGTTTTGAATCGTGGTACATCGCCGTGACCTATACGCCCATCTCCCCTACTGAATTGTCTTTGTCTCAAAGCGTGCAATTGCCTGATGCCTTGGGTCGATTTGGGCCATTCGGCGGCAAATATGTCCCGGAAACCTTAATGCCTGCGCTGAGCGAACTCGAAGCGGCTTTTTATCAATATCGCCAAGATCCCGACTTTCAAAACGAACTCAACCAGCATCTGCGCGACTATGTGGGTCGGCCTAGCCCGCTCTACTTTGCTGAGCGTCTGACCCAACGGTACGCCCATCCCGACGGATCTGGGCCGCAAATTTATCTCAAACGTGAAGATCTCAACCATACCGGGGCGCATAAAATCAATAACGCCTTGGCCCAAGCCTTGCTGGCCAAACGCATGGGCAAACAACGCATTATTGCTGAAACTGGAGCCGGACAGCATGGAGTGGCGACCGCAACGGTCTGTGCGCGTTTTGGCCTGGATTGCGTGATCTATATGGGCATCCACGACATGGCCCGTCAAGCCCTCAACGTGTTCCGCATGAAGTTGATGGGGGCCCAAGTGCGGCCTGTGGAAGCTGGCACCGGCACCCTCAAAGATGCCACCTCAGAAGCCATCCGGGATTGGGTCACGAACGTGGAAACCACCCACTACATCCTAGGTTCGGTGGCAGGTCCGCACCCCTACCCTATGATGGTGCGCGACTTCCACACGATTATCGGCACTGAAACCCGCCAGCAATGTCTCGACAAGTGGGGCGGCTTGCCGGATATTTTGCTGGCCTGTGTGGGGGGTGGGTCCAACGCCATGGGTCTCTTCCATGAATTTGTCCAGGAAAAAACCGTACGTTTGGTTGGGGTCGAGGCGGCTGGAGAAGGCGTCCAAACCGGGAAACATGCTGCTACCCTGACCCACGGACAGGTGGGTGTTTTGCATGGCGCGATGAGTTATTTGCTTCAAGATGAGGATGGCCAAGTGCAAGAGGCCCATTCCATTAGTGCCGGGTTAGATTATCCCGGTGTTGGTCCAGAGCATAGCTATTTGAAAGACTCCGGTCGGGCTGAATACTATAGCGTTACGGATGCGGAGGCGATCGCCGCCTTCCAACGCCTCTCTCAGCTCGAAGGCATCATTCCGGCCTTAGAGACAAGCCATGCGATCGCCTATTTGGAAACCCTCTGTCCGCAATTGACCGGAAGTCCGCGTATTGTGTTGAACTGTTCCGGGCGGGGAGATAAGGATGTGCAAACGGTTGCCAGTTACCTGGAGCAAAACCCGTCACTCTAGGAAGAACAACTCAACAACCCGATGGCACAACTTCCACCGCAGACCCTAACAACGATCTTTCGCTTACAGCAGCAACTCGTTGAGTTGGTTCATGATGCAAAAGCGGCTGAGTTCAACCTATTTGAAACCTGCGGTGAGACGACGGAAACCATTCCTGAATTAGAACAACTCCAAAATGCAACTGAACGTCTCAGAAAACCATACACGCGGTTGCATTCTCTCGCCCTTGCGATCGCTGAAGCCCAACCCGTGGCACCGATTGCTATGCTGAAACTATTAGATCGATCAATTGAAGAGACATCTGCAATTGCATCTTCAGTAGGAGCCACGATAGTAGAAACCAAAGGAATTTGGAATTTGCAATGAACAGTCACCCCAAAATCCCTGACGCTGCAACCCGATCTCGAAATATTCAAAAATGGAGAGAGGTGAATCGTCAATTAGATGCCTTAACCCTCACGCTAGACGAATTGATTGCAATGGTAGAGGCTCATAACCGTCGTAATCCTCTGGCGCTCCATCGATTAGGTCAGTCTTTAACGCCCACTCTGCCTGAAACGGACCCAGGGTGACCTCCACTGGCA
>JBAVRC010000292.1:0-1672 GCA_049694615.1 Thermosynechococcaceae cyanobacterium
AGCGATATTATGACGCTTTATATCGTTGCGATACAGCTCTTTTAGCAACTGTTTTTCATGCCGGTGCGCAATACTTTACTGCATCCAGTGGAGAGCTATTGCATCTTGATATGAATTCCTATTTTCCAATTGTTGAGCAACGAATTTCTCCCGAATCTTCCGGAGAACCCTATGCATTTTCAATCGAATTGATCGCGTTCGCAGGCGCTGTAACCGCGATCGCCCGAATGCATTGTTCCATGCTAGGCAAAGATTTTATCGATCTACTCACCCTCATTCAGCTTGAGGGTGAATGGAAAATTATTACCAAAGTCTTTCACTACACGAACCATGTAGACACGGCAATATTGCCAACAAGCCAGAATTAGCAGGAGGTCAAACTATGCCTTATGTAAACATTAAAATCACTCGCGAAGGCGCAACACCCCAGCAAAAAGCTGAACTCATCAAAGGTGTAACAGAACTTTTGGTGCGTGTTTTAAGTAAGTCACCCGCAACCACATTTGTCGTCATTGATGAAGTTGCGACTGAAGATTGGGGTGTCGCTGGAGTGCCTGTGAAAGAGTTTCGGCAGCAACAATCACAGTAAAAAATGTCGATCTAGATAGTCAAATCTTTGAACTAAATTGGAGGTAGATAGCATGACCACTCAGACTGTAATTATCACGGGCGGTGCAACTGGCTTGGGTTTTGCCATTGCTGAAGCATTTTTGCACAATCAGGCGAATGTGATATTGAACGGGAGAAGATTCTCAAAGCTTGAAACGGCGGCTCAAAAACTCGATCAGCCCGATCTCATCCATCTTGTCGCAGGTGACATTACCGATCCGGCATTTGCTCCAAAACTAGTTGATGAAGCTGTCTCTAGGTTTGGTCGAGTGAATGTGCTCATCAATAATGCTGGCATCTTTGCGGTCAAACCCTTTACTGAATATAGCATTGGGGAGTTAGACCAATATCTAAACTATGTGCGCGGAACCTTTGCACTCACCCAGGAAACCGTCAAGCAAATGCGCTTGCAAGGAGAGGGCGGCGCAATTATCAACATTGGGACGATTCTCACATTCCACGCTAGCCAGTCAATTCCTGCATCAGCACCGATTATGGCAAAAGCCGCAATTACAGCGATGGCAAAAAACCTATCCTTTGAGTTAGCCGAGGATAGGATTCGGATCAACACGATCGCGCCTGGAATTGTACCAACGCCACTCCATGGCGAACTGACTTCAGAAACCTTGAATCATTTAGATCGGCAGCATCCTCTGGGTCGGGTTGGCACGCCCAAAGATATCGCCGATGCCGTTCTCTATTTGGCAAATGCAAGCTGGGTAACGGGGACGATCCTTCCGGTTGATGGGGGTATGGCGGCTGGAGGAGATGGCTTTAACCATCGCCAGCAAGCTGCTTAAGTTGCCAAGGCGATGGTGATTGTAGGAGAGCATGAAGCTGTGATCGGACGAATCTGGCACGTTCCCAAGGCACTTCGCAAGACCATTGCCTGGTATCGGCACTATCTTCGAGCAGAAACTGAACAAGAAAAAGAGAAATTTCTAGGAGGTAGAGATTATGCAACTAAGTGATGCCACAAGAATTGCGATCGGTTTGATTTTACTGACCGTGCCGACGATCCAATTTGGAGGATATTTCTTGCTCACGCAGATGGGCAAAACCA
>JBAVRC010000293.1:0-4660 GCA_049694615.1 Thermosynechococcaceae cyanobacterium
TACAGAAGCAGTTGTTTTACCACCAATATCTGTTGCTGCTGAACCTGTCATTGCAGTTATCAGTATTGTTCTTTCTGTGAATTCGTGTCCGATATTCTGGCTGAAACATTTTGCATATGCAATCACTTCTTCCAATAGTTTAGCTGTGAACACAAAAGTAATAGGTGAGAAGTGATAATAGAATAGTTATAGATGCAGACAACAGTTGAACAATAATACTATACATTTTCCTGCCCCGGCGGGTCCTGTAACAAACAAGCGCAGTGGTTTATTTTCTGCCTCAGATCGCCTTGACAAGGTATGTAAATCTCGTTTCCTTCTTATAAAATCAGCATCATCATGATTCAAATCACTTGTTGAATTTGCTTCTTTGTAAAAGGACAATACATAACTTGCTGCCAGAATTTCAAAAGCCATTTGTTGCTCCATATCAAGTTTTGCATTCATTCCCCAGAACTCGATGGACTCACATGAGCCTGTTGCATTAATGGATTTTATTTCATTTGTTCCTGAAGTATCCAAACTGGCTTCATCTCTTCTGATAATTCTCTGACTAAACAGTGAATTCAATTCTGAAACAGTTGTATGATATCGTTCTGTAGCGTAATTACCATTTGTTGTTTCAGTGTTAGTTTCTGCAGCTTCATGTTGATGAATTACAGACTCCAGCAATATTCCTGTGGTTTGTTCTTCTTCCAATTCAACTGTGGGGAATAAAATTTCACTGTATTTTGTTTTGTATTTCGGATTGATTTCCAGAGAGTCTTCTGTCATTCGCTTCTCTCCAGTCGTTGATGCAAACAGTTCGCCAATAGATACCAACATATCATTAATATTATTGTTCTCAGATTCAGGGTCTTCTGGAACTTCAGGAGTTACATTAATTGCTGTAACCATCGTGACACCATTAGATGGCATGCTAGACTCCAATGAATTGTGAATTGTTTGTATGTTGTCTGCAATTTCAATCATTTCTTCTGTGAACTTCCCATGCTGAAACGCATTGAACCAGCCTTTCTGGTAGCTCCCCTCAATCATTAAATCTTCATTTGTTCTCAGCGGTAAAAAAAGAAGCATAAACCTGTACGCGTGTTCTTCTTTGTCCTTGTATTCATTACTTGTATTGTCAACAATATTGGACAAAGGTGTACTGAATTTTTTTGTTGAACCCAGCCAATTCCATGCAAAAGTTGGAATACAAAATCTTTTTCTTTTAGTCAATACAGTGCTATCATGCAGTGGATGTTCTTTTAAAAATTCGTAGGAATCAACCTTTGAAACATTTGCTTCTCTTCTTGTTATTGCAAGTGTTTCAGAAACAAAATAATAAAAACAATCATTTTCTCTTTCTATGGGTCTGTAGTAATAATTCATTGGTTCATGAAATGCAATTTGTTTCCCAGCCGAGTTAACAAATCTCATTTGTGATGGTTTGTTTTTCAAGAAATTATCTAATCCATAAACAGACATGTATTTTGAATCATGAGAAAAGAGAAACCGAGATCCGTTCTTTGCCATGTAATGAGCCATTGGAGCAGCAACGATATGGGCAGAAGTGTGGATGTAGATTCCTGCCAAAACACGTCGAAAACCCAGTTGACACGGAGGTATTATATCACCTTCATTTTGCTGCATTGGCTTTTAAATAAAATAATACATTGAGAATTAATATAACAATGCAAAGAATTAACATATCAACAGATGCAAATCACAAGTCACCTACCTGTCGTTTCATGATATTTATTAATATTCTACCTACTGTTTCGTATGCCTGAGTCTCCTCTTTCTGCTGAGACTTAGCATTGTATCCAGTAACGTACATTACCAACCGACCATTCATTCCTACCATAACATTAGTATTTACCCCCAGTAGAGAAG
The DNA here is from genome assembly GCA_049694615.1 of Thermosynechococcaceae cyanobacterium. GTDB lineage: Bacteria > Cyanobacteriota > Cyanobacteriia > Thermosynechococcales > Thermosynechococcaceae > JAAURS01. The sequence continues at coordinate 1,879 of JBAVRC010000293.1, forward strand.
TAAACACTGGGTTGTGAGTGTTCATAAAAGAATCTTCTACACATCGCTTTGGTTGAAAGATAAACATAAATCTCTTTTCTTTCGTCCCACTCCAATCCGACCAGTAATCACATTCATTGTGATAGATGATATTGACTTGATCAGAAACTGAATCAGGCAAGTTTGCAAAACATTCTGGTCCTTTCTTAAAGCATCTTGGTGAATGTTTAACAAAATGCATATTGACCAGGGCATTACTTGAAAAGTACCTGATAGCATTCGCATGTTTACTATCGGAAGTCCAAAGGAAATTTTTCTGAGCTTCGTAAACCTGCCTTTCTAACCGCTTGACATTTGTTTCAGGAAAAGTAAAAAAGTTGACTCCCCTTCCCAAGTGCACATTCAGTGCATTTGTAACAATCTCATTGACAGAAAATTCTCTAAAGCATTTATTACATGTTGCAACATGTCCCTTATGAACCTTACAGGTAATTTTATGACGCATTTCTCTTATTTTTTTGATCAGATGCTGGTGATACTGCAAATCTAATTTCATTAAGTTTTCTCTTACCACGACATTCATCATGATAAAATACAGGAACTGCATCCAATGGATTTCCAGTTTCAAAGTCTTCAAATAACCTTGCACTACATACTTGTGAATAGAAAATCTTTGCTTTCCTTCTTGCTGCTCTATTTTTGCTGCAATGAATTTGAGGTCCCTGCTGGATTATATTCAAAATCTGTTTCCAACCTTTGACAAATAACAAAAAATGCCCATGCAGAGTTTTCCGACCTTGCTCTTCAGTTGCAAGAGTAAATGCAAGTATTTCTGCAAATAATCCTTTTCCCTTGCTTTTTTGTTCTTTCATGTCCCAGTTAAACAAATGTTTGATAACCAAATGAACAATGCGTTCGTATTCCTCTGCACAAAGTCCTGGATACTTCACGCGTATTTCGCTTCGTAACTTGAAATCTGCTATAATTTGGTCATCGCTGAGTTTGTTGACATCCACTTCCCCACACATACCATCATTACCAACAATTGAATAAACAACAATTCTAAAATTTCGTAAATCATCAGGAGTTACAGTTAAAAAGATACTTGGCAATCCGAATTTAATCAAATAGCAAAAGTAGAGACGACGAGCTTCCATGGTGGCTTCATTGGAATGTGGAAGGTTACTACAAGAAGCTCTGATGGATTTCAAATATTGATGTTCTGCTAGCATTGAATGCTGGACTGTAAATTTGTTTCTCACATCATGAATTGCCTTTTCGAGTTGAACTGCTGTCATAGAACCAAATTTCTCACCCATGGTGGTACTATCGGAGCATTTAACATTACAATACATTTTAGTATTTTTGAATATTTGTTCTTTCATGATCATGTTTAGCATAACTAAGTTGAACATTGGTGAATGGAAAGAGCATTTCCGATGAGTTAGAAACTTGATTATCACGTCTTGCTTTTCTATACGATTTCTTCTTTTGTTTTTATCTCTTACAGCGATGGCTAGTTTATCCTCTGCGAAACCTGAACAACCAAATGGAAACTGTAGAGGAAAATCGTCAGCTACTGAGTGATCTTCGTAATCAGCGATTCTTTCTGCTAGTGGTCTCACATGCAATTGAGATTTCCAATGTCCATCTTTTTGACTTGTAACAAAAGCTCTGAATGCATCTTGGTCCTTGAACCCACCATTTGTTGGTGCTGGCAATGTGGCATCAGGGAAAATTACTGTTGTTGTTATCTGATTTTCGATGTCTGCATGAGTTCCTTCAACTATGTCATCTTCGTGTATAATTTGCGGCATGGCAATTTTATCTATACTAGGAATAACATCATTCTCATACCGCTTGTTGTTTGCTTTTAACCACCGCCAAGCATCTATTACTTTGTGAGGGTTAACACTAGTGCTTTTTAGAGTGATTGCCTTCTGGGTCGATGTAAAAGGTCCGCAAAGAACCACAAGAATCATTTTATCTAGCCCGGCATCAGTGAGTTGCAATAAATTTCCTACATTGTCAGAAGAATTACTTTTGAAAAATGTGTGCCATCCTTTAATTTGTTCGTGACAACCAGCAAAGAACATCCAGTGCTGGCAATATGTGCGGGCACGACATATAAGAGAGAGTTCAACATCATTGAGATCCGACAGAAGCGTTGGAGGATCCCCTATAACATATCCATTGGCAATTGATTTTAAAGGAGGGAATCCTAACTTTGTTTCCACTTTGATCTCATTCAAATCGTCATAACATTTGTTACAAACAATGATTTCTTGTTTATTATTAATGTAAGTTGCAGGGGAAAGAACAAACGGTTGTAGTTCCTCACATCGAGTTACACAATACTGTTGTAAAAGAATTTCAGGGTAAATATCTGTCAATCTTGATGATTCCATTCTATATTGTCTAAACATCTTCACAGCTTTAGTTATTGGAACAAATTGGCTCCATTGAGGACCTGTTGGCAATGAATCACACACACAACAAATTGTGGGATGAATTTTGCTTGATGATTCATCACAGTACGTGAAAGAAGCAAGATCATCTACAAAGGCCTGTGTCATAACTTCTATCTCTATCTTCGTTGGTATTTCCATTTTACCTGAATTACCTTGCTGATACTGACTCAAGTTTTAGAATGATGAATGGGAAACAGAGAGAGAGAGAGAGAGAGAGAGTTAGAGAGCTTCGAAAAGAATATATATAGCGATAACATAGCGACTTCGCCCAAGCTACATATATGTTCATTTGACGTTGAAAATAAAAGGGCAGATGGTACAATTGAAACTTG
>JBAVRC010000294.1:0-2595 GCA_049694615.1 Thermosynechococcaceae cyanobacterium
TTCCTGAAGCGAGGGCACTCATCTGGTCGCAGCTTTGGGACGATTTAGCAGAAACGACGATCCAAGATGCGGAACAGGTATTTGCAGCGGGGGGCAATGCGATCTTCTGGCGACCGGAGCTTAAAAAAGCATTGGGGTCCAGGCTATCGATGGGGGGCGAATTGATCAACGAGCTGAGGGCCAGGTTTCCGAAGCTAGACCGATCGCCGTTGCTCTATCGATTGTCGGACTGCTATGGATTCTTTAAGTCTTTGGAATCGGATGGAGCCTTTGTCCCTGCCGAATTTGGGGTTATAAAGGGAGGCATCAAGACATGAAGACAGTCGAAGTTTCCTTTAAGAAGTCCTTCGTGGGGACTTCAAACAATGGGTTAACGTTTCATTGGCTGAGAAGTACCTATTCCGGCGTCCTGGAAGAGGCGATCGATCATGCGGTGCGGTTGGTTTATAGTCCCTCGGTCTTAGCTGCTTCTCCCGACACTTGGGGCAAGGTATCAAACGAGGTGGCGTATTGTCGGGATGGGTTTCGGGAAATGATGGCTTTGGTGTCCAATGTTCTGGCACCGGATTGTCCCCTACCGAAACGGGTCAATATTGCTTTTGAAGGATCGTACCCGACGGAATCTAATCTCGGCAAGGTTTATGAATGGCTGCTCAATGCATTCAGCGATCCTGAAAAAGCCATCTTTCATGCAATTCGCGTGATCTATTTTCCTGCTGCTCTAGCCGCTTCGCCCAATATCTGCGGCGATCCTTCGATTCAGGCAGAACGCTCTCGCTTGTTGTTTGAGCAACGGATGAAGCTGGCGATCTGGCAATCCAATCCGACTGAAGCTGCCTTGATTGCCAATCGCCTCGATAAGACCTTTCTGGCTTCGGTGCCCGATGACCCTTTGCGTGTTACTCAAATCCCTAAATCCGGCTCTCTGCCGCTGTCTACCAGTGCGACGGCGGGGTTTGAGATTGCCGACGACGATGATTTCGACGACGACTTTGTAGATGTAGACCGAACCCTCGACCTCGATTAATTAAGGAGAATTCCGATGAACCGACAAGACCTGACAGCTCGTTTGCAACAATCCTCCGATGAGTTTGCCGACCTGATCAAGGCGGCGCAATTGCCTGCCGACTTACCCGACTACAACCCCGAACAAGTCCAGGCCATTGAGGCGATCGCCCAGCTTGTAACGTCCAAGCAAGCCAAAACCTTTAAGGAAGCCGGAGAACTGTTTCGCAAACCCCAACGCGAAGCCCAACTCAATGCAGTCGCGGGGCATCATGCGATCGCCACCGAACGTATCCCGGACATCTTGAATGCTTTGAAGATCAAGGTTGAGACATTGACCGATGTTCAGCTAGAGCAATTTACCGAGGTTTGCCAAAAGCTTCAGGCTGGGGTTGAGCTGGCGGCGGCAATTCCAGTCAAGGCGGTTAAAGGAAAGAAGGCGGCAATGCCAGTGTTTGTGCCGGAGTCTGAGGGAGAATCGGTCTCGGAGGGGGCGATTACGGTGGCAACCTCCGAGGCTCTGGCGATGCTTGAAGTGTCTGAAGCAGATCAAGCATCGCTGCGGGATATGGCCGATGCGCTGGCACCAGAAGCGGTTCCGGATCTGGCAAAGGAAATGGTGCAGGTTGCTGGGGAGGTTTCGGGCGACTTGAAGCAAGTTGCAAAGCAGATTTTTCTTGAAGCAGCCCTTAAGCAACTGAAAACGCAAAATAACGACCCGCAAAGGGCAGTTGAAATGTTCCGCAAGTTAAAACGAGGGGAGTCGATCTAATGGCAAACCGAAATTGGGTTGAGAGTAGTGCAAGAACGGTGGCGTCTGAAACCCTCCATGACAATCCCAACATGATTGCCTTGGTTGAGGAATTGCGAACCAGTCTGCCGAAGGAATTGGCGGTGCAGGCGGCTAAGTTTGAAGACTGGGTGCTGGATGCGGCAATGGACGAACTAAAGTCTGCGGTTGAAACCATCGATTCGGTCGCACTGGCTAATGCTTTACTGTCCAATAAAGCACTACAGGGTAAGTTGGCTGTGCCGCTCAACGACATCGCGATGGGGTTTTCAGAACGGTTGAAGGCGGACATTAAGGAGCAAATCCATGCCGAAACGCAGTCTATCCATAATTTGCTGGCGGCTCGGAAGGTCAAGGACAAGGCCGACCGTCTTGCAATGGCCAAGAAACGCGATGAACTCAAGTTTGAACGCGATATTGCGATCGCCAAGGGCGAATTGCTATGGCTGAGGATTACGGCATTGCCAGTGGCGGGTCCGGCGTTGGCGGTCTGTGTCCTCATTGGGGTATTGATTGGGATCAATTACCCGCTAAATGTCCAGTGCTACAAGGGCGATCTTATCTGCGGGTTTCGGATGGGGGCGTGGGTCGAGAAGTAGAGGTTCAGGGGTTTTGCTGGGTGGTCACTGAAGTCAATGCTCTGGCAAAGGCTTCGGTGGCTTGGGCTGGCGGTTGGGTTGGGGCGATCGCCATCAGTACCAAGCTGGACAAGAAGGCGAGGACGGCTGATGCGTTGTTCAATCGGGCACAGCAGTTTGATAAGGCGGTGCATAGTCGTCAGTTTCGCAATCGGCTCTATG
>JBAVRC010000295.1:0-11427 GCA_049694615.1 Thermosynechococcaceae cyanobacterium
TCAACAGGGCCGAATTACCCTCTCCGAAGGCAAAGGGCTAGAAGTGTTAGGCTTGCAACCCGGTCAGGCGGTTGGGGAATCGGTGTATGACCTATACCAGGGCTATCCTCAGGTTCTGTATCATATCCAACAAGCCTTGACGGGGAAAGACATACAAGCGGCAGTAACGGTTGGGGAGATTACGTTCGATACGCGATATTCTCCCTTGTATGATGAAAATGGCGCCCAGATCGGCATAACAGGGGTTGCCATCGATATCACCCAGCGGATCCGCGCCGAGACAGAAATCCTCAAAACCTTGCAGCGGGAAAAAGAACTGAACGAGATGAAGTCGGGGTTTGTGAACATGGTGTCCCATGAATTTCGCACGCCCCTAGCTGTGATCCAGTCTGCCACGGAAATTATGCACCACTATCCCTTAAAGGCAGAGGAGCAAGGGGCGTATTTTGGCCAAATCTACACCGCCGTTCAACACATGACCCATTTGTTAGAAGATGTGTTGCTTATCGGCAAACTGGAATCCGGCAATCTGGACATGACCCATCAATGGGTGGATCTCTCGGATCTCTGCCGCCGTGTGATGACCGAGATCCAGTTAGCCTATGGCCAAGATTATCAGTTTCAATTCGGGGTTGAGGGCAGTCCCACCCCCCTGTTGCTGGATCCCAAACTAATCAAACAAATTTTCAGCAACTTGTTGTCAAATGCGGTAAAGTACTCCCCCAAGGGCAGCGAAGTGCGGTTTACCCTCGCCTATCAACCGAATCAGGTGGTATTGCAAGTCGAAGACCAAGGCATTGGCATTCCAGCCTCTGCTCAACACCAACTCTTTGAGCCCTTCTATCGGGCTAATAATGTGGGCAGTATTCAGGGCACTGGCTTGGGGCTGGCGATCGTGAAACGCTGTGTCGATCTGCTCGGCGGCACCATTACCGTGGAGAGTGCAGAAATGGGAGGGACCACGTTTATGGTCTTGTTCCCCTTGAACCCGCAAACGGTGCTGTAAACTAAGTACATCTTTAGGGGTGCATGGCCTTGCGCCTCCAATACTATTCGGACAACAAGCGATAGACCTTGCACCCGCCCCCTAAATCCGCGCCACTTTCCTCAAGTCGGGGAACCCGCCCACGGAAGTGGCTTCCCAACTTTGGGGGACTTTGAGTTCAGAGTCCCCCAAAGTTGGGGGGCTGGGGGGCCGAGTGTAAAGATGATTCAGGTTTAGCCGATCAGTATTGCGTGTGCCCCTACGCAACGTCGCGATCTTAGGCCAGGATTGCCTTTTCCGGTACAGTCGCTGCAACTTTAGTCGAGATAAACGGAATCAGATCCGTGTTCTGACTGGCCTGTTTGCCCTCCGTAAATACCACCAACAAATAAGGATATTTATCGGGCAGTTCTACATAGGCGGCATCGTGACGCACCGTACTGGTCCAACCCGCCTTCGACCAAACCCGTGCGTCCTGAGGTAAACAGTCGCCAATAAACCCCACCACCTGATTTTCAGGATCCGCTGCCAAGACCTCTGGGTCTAAGCTCCGGTACATGGTCTCTAGCATGAGCTGCGATCGCCCTGCCGAAACGGCCACCCCGCCCACAATACTATGGAGCAACCGAGCGGTTGCATCGGTGGTCAGCATATTCCGATTCTCCCGCATCGGTCCCACAAATGCATCTTCGCGACCATAGGGACCATCGGACCAGGTTTTTTGATTGGCATTAATGCTTTCCAGTTCCACCCACCCTAGACCCTGGAAATAACGATTCACAATATTACGCTGTGCCTTCCAGGTTTCAAACGGCCCAGCGGACAGTTCTGGGCCACTGGTCGTGCCCGTCAAAAGATCTAGCACATAGCCCGTGGCATCGTTACTCGAATCCACAATCATATCCTGAAGCGCTCGGTCCAGTTCCCGAGAGGGCGACAGCATCCCTTTATCCAACCACTCGTGGCAAGCCACCAAATAGAACAGTTTCACCACACTGGCTGGGTAAATACGCTCCATACCTCGATAGCTAACCCCTCGCACCGGATACGTCCAAAACTCAGTGGATGCCAGGGCACCGCCCGTATTGACTGGAAAAGGGGGGTCATACACCAGCCAGGTAAAGGCTAACTGGTTGCGGGCTAACCAGGGAAAAGCAGCCCAGGTTTCCGCAAGGATAGCCTGGGACTGCTGGGCTAAGGTGCTGTCCTGCTGATAAAACGTCATGGTGAAATAAAAACGATACATCTAGAGAAACAGATCGGGGTTTGGCGTTGCCAAACCCCGATTGCATCGGTCGGAACCGACCTAACTGATCGGCACATCAATCGTCGATTGACTGGCTAGCTTTGCAGCCTCCGTTTTCGGGCGATCTAGCTTAAACACCAAGGTGGCCAAGGGGGGCAAACAAAGATCTAAGGAATAGGGGCGATTGTGGAACGACCATTCGTCCGTCCATTTGCCGCCTAAATTCCCCATGTTGCTACCCCCATACTGGCGCGCATCGCTATTCAGTAGCTCAGTATAGAATCCTGCCTCCGGCACACCCACCCGATAGTGACTGTGGGGTTGCGGCGTAAAATTGCACACCGTCAGAATACAGGCATCTGATTCTTTGGCCCGCCGGACAAACGAAATAACGCTATGGCGGTTGTCGCTACAATCCACCCATTCAAATCCCTCGTAGGCAAAGTCCTGAGTATACAGGGCTGTTTCGCGTCGATACAGGGCATTCAAATCGGAAATAAAATTCTTGAGTTGTTGATGGGGTTCGTATTGCAACAAATGCCACTCTAAGTCAGCCCACACATTCCATTCGCTGCGTTGACCGAATTCCATCCCCATAAACAAAGTCTTTTTGCCGGGATGGGTATACATGAACGTGTAGAGACAGCGTAAATTGGCAAATTTTTGCCAATCGTCTCCCGGCATTTTGCCCACCATGTTGCTTTTGCCATGAACCACTTCATCATGGGACAGCGCCAGCATGAAATTTTCCGTAAAGGCGTACATGATGCTGAAGGTGACATTGTTTTGGTGGAACTGCCGGAACCACGGATCCATGCTGAAATAGTCCAACATGTCGTGCATCCAGCCCATGTTCCACTTCAGATTGAACCCCAATCCACCCACGTAAGTCGGCCAGGATACCATCGGCCATGCCGTAGATTCCTCGGCGATCGATAAAATCCCTGGAAAATACTTAAAAATAGCGTTATTCAGTTGGCGTAAAAAGTCAGCAGCTTCAATATTTTCGCGTCCGCCGTATTCATTGGGTAGCCATTCCCCCGGCTCGCGGCAGTAGTCCAAGTACAGCATGGAGGCAACCGCATCAACCCGAATTCCATCAATGTGATATTTATCAAACCAAAACAGCGCATTGGCAATCAAGAAATTTTTAACTTCATGGCGATTGTAGTTAAAAACCAGGGTGCCCCACTCTTTATGTTCACCTTTGCGAGGATCGGCATGTTCATAGAGGTGAGTGCCGTCAAAGAACGGTAAGCCATGCCCGTCGCGCGGGAAATGTCCCGGAACCCAATCAACAATCACGCCAATGCCATTTTGATGACATTGATCGACAAAATACATAAAGTCTTGAGGCGTGCCATACCGAGCCGTACAAGCATAATATCCCGTCACCTGATAACCCCAAGACCCATCGAACGGATGCTCGGCGATGGGGAGGAGTTCAATATGGGTGAATCCTAATTCTTTGACATAGGGAATCAAACGCTCAGCCAGTTCCCGGTAAGTTAAATAGCGCGCATCTGGCTTCAGTTCCGAAACCGCCACCGAGGTTCCCAGTTCTCCATTGGCCAATAGCGGCGGATCTGCAGAAGCGGCATGCATCCAAGAGCCAAGATGCATTTCATAAACGGAAATCGGCTGTGCTAATGGATCAGCATGACGCCGTTGCTCCAACCACGATGCATCGTTCCAAACATAATCGCTTAAGTCCGCTACAATCGAAGCCGTTTTAGGCCGCACTTCTTGGTAGTAGCCATAGGGGTCGGTTTTTTCATAGATGTGCCCTTCGGCATTTTTGATTTCGTACTTGTAGCATTGACCCACCGTTAGTTCTGGAATAAATAACTCCCAGATGCCCGTGGGGCCTTTCCGCATCTGGTTTTTACGACCGTCCCAGTAGTTGAAATCGCCAATCACCGACACATTGCGGGCATTGGGTGCCCAAACAGCAAAATAAACCCCGCTCACCCCATCCACGGTGGCGAGATGCGCGCCCATTTTTTCGTAAATTCGGTAGTGTGTCCCTTCGCCAAACAAGTACTGGTCAAATTCAGTGATTAAGGGCGACTTAAACGCATAGGGGTCGTAGATCACCCGTTCCTGACCGGACTCCGTTAGACGGAATTGATAGGTGGGTAGTTCAGCCACATTAAGGGTACATTCGAAAAAGTGAGGATGATGGCTTGACTGCATGGGATATTCTGTGCGCTGTTCCGGGCAGATCACCGTGGCAGATTCTGCACTCGGCAGGTAGGCACGGATCACCCAGGCAGATTGGCCATTGGCGTGAGGCCCTAGAATCTCGAATGGATCGTGATGCTGATTAGCGACGATTTGCTGGACTTGTTCGGGCGTAATCGAAGAGGACATGAAAAATACCTATCTTAATCGGTTGGTTGGACCGGGTTCATGCTACGGGTTCAGTAAAATACGATCAACAAATTTAGCAATGAGTCGGTTGGACTCTGGGGTCTCTTGCAAGGAGGCCAGAATGCGTTCTAAGTGACCATCATCCTCTAAGTATCGGTCTTTATAGCGGCGGATGCGCGCTGCGAGATCTTTCGGATTGAGTTCTGGGTGGAACTGAAATCCGTAAAAGGGTTTATTGCGCACTTTAAGCGCGTGGTAGGGGCATCGCTCGCTGGATGCCAGATGAATCGCACAGGGTGGCAGGGCCAATGCGCGTTCTTTATGACCCGAGATGGCCAGAAAGCCATTCGGGATATCCTGGAACAATACATCGGTTTGGGCAGCAGGCGCGAGTGCCATGGGATAAACCCCCATTTCCATCTGGGCTGGATCGGCAATGACCTGTCCGCCTAGGGCTTCCACCACGAGCTGAAAGCCAAAACAAGAGGCAAAGACGGGAATCTGTTCCTCAACGCAGTAGGCCAGCAACGCTTTGGCGCTGTCAACAAAGGGATAACCACGGGGGTCTAGAACCGAAGCATCGCTGGATCCCCCCACAAACACGGCATCGTAGCTAGACGCTAGGTTGTCGGGGAAAATGGAGGTATCGAAAACGTTTAAGGTTGCAAACTGACGTTCGTCTAAGCCGCTGTAAAACGCGAATGCTTGGAATTCTTCGGTACGGGTCAACCGATCATTGCGGATTTGCATATATAGCAGCCGCAGTTTAGAACGCTTGAGAGGCATGGAATTGGGGTGTCGTCCTCCAGATAGATGTTAAGGGCTATGGTACAGGGGATGATCTTAAGATCACAGGCCCTCATGGGCCAGCAGGAAGTTTGTTAAGATTTACTTTATAATTCTTATAACTTGATTAAAATCCCAGGAGTGTATCATGAGAGGCGCTTGCTTGAGGTTGAATAAAACATAAAGAGAGACATACTGTTTAGGTGATGACATTTATAGAACTCTATACTTAGGATGGGTTTTTCGGACCTCCAGGTAGGTCTGTTGCTCAGACGCATCAACATAAGATAACCTCATTTTTTGACAATAAGGCGCTATGCCCCTTTCTGATAAGTCGGTCTTGCGCCCTCGGCTCTCCATTTGTTCGCTGGTGGAGTCTGAGACGCTGATGGATCGGGTAAGTCGAATTTTACAGCGCGATCGCTATACAGTGTCGCAGACGCATTCTCCAGAGATGTTTTGTGCGGCGCTCAATCGCGATCGTGCGTTGATAGACTGTCTTATTTTTGAGCAAAACGGCGGGTTGCCCAAGCTCATGCGTCGACTGCATCGAGAGGCCATCTTACTCCCTGCGGTGATTGTGACGATGCCGTCGTCAGTGGAGGGTTCGTCCCCTTCAGCCGAGTCTGGAGACGGATCCGCTTTGGACCATGTTTACTATCACACCGCTGAGATTCATGTGCCGCAGGATGGTCTGTCTGAACTACCGCAGCGGATTGACCATGCGATCGCTGAGTTTTTGAAACTATCTCCCCGGTGCAGTTTGCCGAACGCCCATGAGGTCGAAGATCCCTCGGAACTTCAAGCCACCTTGGCCACCCAACAGCAACGGCTTTCGGACAAGCTCAGGGAGCGCTTAGGTTACATCGGGATTTACTATAAGCGAGACTCGCAACTCTTTTTTCGGCATTTGTCGCCCTCTGATCGGGAGCAATTCTTAAATGAACTAAAATTAGACTATCGGGATATTATATTGAGTTATTTCTGGAAACAAAGCAATGTCAATCCACAGATAGATGCTTTCGTGAATAAAGTTTTTTTCGCAGACGTGTCTGTTTCGCAAGTCTTAGAAATCCACATGGAGCTCATGGAACGCTTAGCGAAGAAACTGAAGCTAGAGGGACGTAATGAGGATATTTTGCTGGATTATCGCTTGACGCTCATTGATACCATCGCCCATCTGTGCGAAATGTATCGCCGCTCGATTCCCCGCGAACCTTAATCAGCTGCCAACCTAGCCCCGGCAAAGATTTTCGACCTTCTTGTTGTCCTCCCTGTCCTAAGAGAAACTATTATTATGAGTGCTCGTCGTAAAACCTACATTCTCAAGTTGTATGTTGCTGGCAACACTCCCAACTCCGTGCGCGCCTTAAAAACATTAAACACGATTTTAGAAAAGGATTTTCAGGGCGTCTATGCTCTGAAGGTGATCGACGTTTTAAAAAATCCACAACTGGCTGAAGAAGATAAAATTTTGGCGACTCCGACCCTCTCCAGAGTGTTGCCCCCACCTGTGCGAAAAATTATTGGCGATCTCTCCGATCGCGAAAAAGTGTTAATTGGATTAGATCTGCTCTATGAAGAGCTGATCGAGAACAGCGACGATGGATTGGGCTGAGGGTGGTGTAGAATTTAAACAAAGTTTACATTTCTTTTTTGATTCTAAAATTTTTGGAGATTCTTTGATAAAGAGCCGATATGGAGAAAATAAAAAAAACTAATAATAGTGAAGAGAATCAGCCGATTCGTGTAGAAGTTAAGAAAATTCGCACGTCTATTGAGGGATTTGACGACATCAGTCATGGCGGCTTGCCCAAAGGGCGTACCACCCTGGTCAGCGGTACGTCTGGGACGGGCAAAACCTTATTCGCCATTCAATTTCTCTATAACGGCATTGTTCACTTTGACGAGCACGCCATCTTTGTGACCTTTGAGGAATCTCCGACAGATATCATTCAAAATGCCTTGTCTTTTGGTTGGAACTTGCAAACGCTGATCGACGAAGGCAAGTTATTCATCTTAGATGCCTCTCCCGACCCAGAAGGGCAGGATATTACCGGGGACTTCGACCTTTCCGCTTTAATTGAGCGCATTCAATATGCCATCCGCAAATACAAGGCCAAGCGCGTTGCCATCGACTCGGTAACCGCCATTTTTCAGCAGTACGATGCAGCAGGGGTGGTGCGTCGCGAAATTTTTCGATTGACGGCCCGACTGAAGCTGATTGGGGTCACCACCATTATGACCACTGAGCGCATTGAGGAATACGGTGCGGTGGCACGGTTTGGGGTTGAAGAGTTTGTCTCGGACAATGTGGTGATTGTGCGCAATGTGCTGGAAGGGGAGCGACGCCGGCGCACCCTAGAAATTCTCAAATTGCGCGGTACGAGCCACATGAAAGGGGAATACCCCTTTACTATTACGGGGCAAGGCATCAATATTTTCCCCTTGGGCGCGATGCGTCTTACCCAACGATCCTCCAATGTGCGCGTGTCTTCAGGGGTCAAAACCCTGGACGAAATGTGTGGCGGCGGCTTTTTCAAGGATTCGATTATTTTGGTGACGGGAGCCACGGGAACGGGCAAAACCTTGCTGGTGAGCAAGTTCCTTGAAGATGCTTGTAGCACGGGCGATCGCGCTATTTTGTTTGCCTATGAAGAGTCGCGGGCACAGTTGTCGCGCAATGCTTCTTCCTGGGGCATTGACTTTGAAGAGATGGAGCACAAGGGACTTTTAAAGATTTTATGTGCCTACCCGGAGTCGGCGGGTTTAGAGGATCATTTGCAAATGATCAAATCGGAAATTGCCGAATTTAAGCCATCGCGGATTTCTATCGACTCCTTGTCTGCCTTGGCACGCGGGGTGAGCAATAATGCGTTTCGCCAATTTGTGATTGGGGTGACTGGGTTTGCCAAGCAAGAAGAAATTACAGGCTTTTTCACCAATACCACGGACCATTTTCTGGGATCCCATTCGATTACAGAGTCCCATATTTCCACCATCACCGACACCATTTTGATGTTGCAGTATGTGGAAATTCGCGGCGAGATGTCTCGTGCGATCAATGTGTTTAAGATGCGGGGGTCCTGGCACGATAAGGGGATTCGAGAGTATTCTATTAGTGCCCAAGGACCGGAAATCAAAGATTCATTCCGCAACTTTGAGGGCATTATCAGCGGCACGCCGACTCGAGTGGCCGTCGATGAGAAAATGGAGTTGTCGCGCATTGTTCAGGATGTGAAGGGCTTGGGAGACGACCTGAGTCTGTTGTAGCGCTTTAGGAGGGTTCTAAAATCATGGGCGATCGCACGCTACCCCAACGAGCTTGGGTCTGTTTGATGGCTGTGGCGGGCTCTCTTGCGGCACAGGTTCCGGTGCAGGGTCAGGTGTCGATGCCCATGACCTGCGATCCGACGGTGCTGCCCTTGGCTCCGGCGCGATCGCCTCAATCTCAGTCCATTGACCTTGGCTCCCTCCCCAATGCGGACACGAAAGCGTCAGCCTTGGGCCCCCTCGACACCCTGACACCGCCCTCAACGTCCTTGGATGTGCCCAAGGCACCGCCTGAAGTGACCATTACCACCACCCAGGCCATTACTCGAACCCAGGCCATTGAGTTAGCCCGCCGCCGCAATCGGGATTTAGAAATTGCACGGCTTCAGGTGGAGCAACAACAATCGGCCCTACGAGAAGCGCGGGCTGCCATTTACCCGACACTGGATGCGCAAGCAGGCATTACCCGGAGATCCCAAGCCTCCTTTGAGGAGCCCACTCAATTCACCACGGCCAATACCTTTAATAGCAGCTTAAACCTCAACTACGATGTCTTTACTTCAGGACAACGCACCGCCAGCATCCGTGCTGCGGAAGCAGCGTTGAGTGGTGCCCAGCAAGCGTATCAAACCCAGTTTGAGTAACTGCGCTTAGATGTGGCCAACGATTACTACGACCTGCAACAGGCCGATGAACTGGTGAGAATTGCCCGTCAAACCGTGGAAAATGCCGAAGAAAATCTGCGCGTCACCAAAGCCAGAGAAGCGGCTGGTTTAGGCACCCGCTTTGAGGTGCTGCAAGCCGATGTTTTGCTAGCGGATCGCAAACAGCAGCTAATTCAGGCCGAAAGTCAACAACAGGTCGCACGCCGGAATTTGGCACAGCGCCTCAGCCTCCCCCCCACGGTCACCTTTACCGCTGCCGACCCGGTGGCGATGGCGGGGGAATGGTCACCCTCCTTAGAAGAAAGTATTGTCCAAGCCTTACAAAACCGCACGGAACTGGCCCAGGTGCTAGATCAACGGACCATCGCCCAACAAAACCGACGAGTGGCCTTAGGCAGCTTAGGCCCGCAGCTAACCTTTAGTGCCAGTGTTGACCTGGATGTTCCTCTGGATGACGATCCGCTCTCAAGACAATTGAGACGATTCGGTTATGGTTTAGGAGCCGAAGCCAGCAAAACCATTTTCGATGGTGGTTCAGCCAAGGCGATCGCTGCCCAGCAGGATGCCAATCGGGCGATCGCGGAAACCCAGTTCGATAGTTTTAAGAATCTGATTCGGTTTCAGGTGGAGCAAAATTACGCCCTCCTCAAGTCCAGCCGAGAGCGCATTTTAACCACCCGTTGCGCCATTGAACAGGCGCAACAGGGGCTAAACCTAGCCAAACTGCGGCGGGACTATGGGGTGGGCACCAGTCTAGAAGTGAGCAATGCCACCACAGATCTGGCCCAAGCCGAAAATAATTACCTGAGTGCGATCGTGGACTATAACCGGGCACTGGCTGCATTACAGCGCTATACAACCCAAAGTGCATTGAAACCTTAGCGATCATGAAAAAATACAGATCTATTTGCCTCAAAGTTAAGAGAATTGGGCATTGAGCCTTGAAATGGACTGAAACGCGCAAATTTAAAGCCTTCCTGAAGATCTTAACGATCCGCTAAAGTTGTCGCCTACAATAAAGATTCAAACTTGCCCTGGTTTCAAGCGAGAGTCATCCCACCCATGTCCACTGAAATTTCGACCAGCCCTGAAAAGCAAAAAGCGCTCACTGTTGTGGTCAGCCAAATTGAGCGGTCCTTCGGCAAAGGTGCCATTATGCGGCTGGGGGATGCCACCCGGATGCGGGTCGAAACCATTCCCAGCGGTGCCTTGACCCTTGACCTCGCCCTTGGTGGCGGTCTACCCAAGGGACGTGTTGTGGAACTTTATGGACCAGAAAGCTCCGGCAAAACCACCCTGGCGCTCCATGCGATCGCCGAGGTCCAAAAAGCGGGTGGCGTTGCCGCCTTTGTGGATGCAGAACATGCCCTAGACCCCGCCTATGCCGCTGCGGTTGGTGTGGATATTGAAAACTTGTTGGTAGCCCAACCCGATACGGGGGAAGCCGGACTAGAAATTGTAGACCAGTTGGTGCGATCCACAGCGGTGGATTTAGTCGTCATCGACTCGGTGGCTGCTCTGGTGCCACGGGCAGAAATTGAAGGCGAAATGGGAGATGCCCATGTGGGCTTGCAAGCGCGCCTAATGAGCCAAGCACTGCGCAAAATTACAGGCAACATTGGTAAGACGGGCTGTACGGTCTTTTTCTTAAATCAACTGCGCCAAAAAATTGGCGTAACCTACGGCAACCCAGAAACAACAACTGGCGGTAATGCGCTGAAATTTTATGCATCGGTACGATTAGATATCCGCCGCATCCAAACCCTGAAAAAAGGGTCGGAAGAATTTGGCATCCGGGCCAAGGTCAAAGTGGTTAAAAACAAGATTGCGCCCCCCTTCCGCATAGCCGAATTCGATATTATTTTCGGTCATGGGATTTCCACCCTCGGTTGTGTTTTGGATATGGCTGAAGAGACCGGAATTGTCATCCGAAAAGGGGCCTGGTACAGCTACAACGGTGACAATGTTGGGCAGGGTCGCGATAACACTATTAAATACCTGGAAGAAAATCCCAACGTTGCAGTGGAAATTGAGAAACTCGTGCGTCAAAAGTTAGATAGCGGCGCGGTGGTCTCGGCAAATTCCGTTGTTCCGTTGAG
>JBAVRC010000296.1:0-7346 GCA_049694615.1 Thermosynechococcaceae cyanobacterium
TTGTATTGGGATCGTGCTGCGCTTTCTGCTGCTCTCTCGCCTGTGACCACCAGCGATCGCGAATGGTTAAAGCGCGGTTGGTTTACGATGACCGCGCTGAGGACATCGATTTTGGCATAGGCACTACACCATCGACGGCTCAGGTCCGCTGTCTTGGCTGGAAACTTGCGGCGGGTACTGCGTTCGCCATTACCGCCAATGGTTTGCACTCCCTCTGGCGTCTCGAAGTGGGTGGGGGCTTTGGCCTGGTTCTCGCGACACATCTCCCGTTCCAGTCCGCCCTCTAACCAACTGAAATAGATGGGACATCCGATGGCCTGGGCAAACTTGCGGCAATAGTCTTCCGTTACGGGCCAATCGAATAGCGTTGAACCTTCCCGGCCATCGACGAGGTGGTGATGCAGTTCGATGCGCTCCGGGCCGAAGCCAATCTCCAAAAGGGTGAGCACACAACAAATCGAGTCCTTGCCGCCGCTGAATGCCACTATGAAGCGGTCGTAAAATGTGAGGTCCGGTTCATTCTCAACCGCGAACAAATCGAGCTGTTGGTCCATGCTTCGTTCCTCGCAACAAAAATACCCATCCCCAGTGGCGTTGGCTGCGGTTGGGTTGTGGATACTGAGCTTTTTTCTAGATCGCCAGCGATAACTGTCTGACTGCTCCGGTCAACTGCTGCCAGTCGGACTCGAACCGGGTCGGATTTTGGCATTTATCCCGAATCGCATCTGGACAGACCACAAAAAATTCTTCATAGGACGGGTAGACTTTTGGAGTCTTCCGATGGCGATAAAATCTCAACCATCCGCCCGATGTTTCCAACTCGGCATCCTGTGCATTGCCCATCTGGGCCAGCAAGTCGGTCATCTGGGTCCGGTTCCCCTGGCCAACGGTCTCCACATTCCGTCTGGCATTCACGGTTGTTCGTTTCGTCGTCCCATTGGCGGCATAGATCCGCCGAACGCGATAGACTGCAAAGTCTTCACGCTCTAGCCGTTGGCGGTATAGCTCCAAGGCTTTATGACAACCGCCCTCGACACAGACATCGTAGGCAGTACCACGGCTAAACAGGTGCATTCGCGGATTGAGCGCTAAGGCTAACCCGCCGATCCACAGGGCGAACGCTCCGGCTTGCGGTTGTTGTCGGTATCGCGCGATCGCCGCTGCTTTGCTTTGAAAGGGGCAATATTGGCAACAACTTTTTTCCCAATCCGCTCCTAGCATCTGTTTGAGGTAATCGAGACAGTCTTGACGGCTCCAGCCCCACTCGATCAGGGGGTAGCGATAGGTTTCGCCTCGACAACCGTAATCACTGGATTTTTCGGCGCGTTTAGTCTCTTCAGCGTTATAGCCGATGTAGGGACCGAAGGGGTCATGGATGTGGTCGGCAATCCAAGCATCCAGCACTTCGCCCTTGAAGCGGATGGCGCACAGGTGCGGGCGTCCCAGTCGCGGCACGGTACCCGCTGCAATCAAGTTTTCGCTCAGTGTATAGGCTCCTTCGGTATGGAGCGTGACGGGGAATCGAGAGTCTTGCAAGACGATATAGCCGTCTTTGACGGTAGGGCCGTTCCGGGCTACCTCCACCAGGCGCACTTGGTTTTGCCGCAACAGCGGCAGAATATGGGTTTCGACGAGTGCTTTCGTGTCGTCGAACTCGTCTCCGGTCTGAGCGGTCAGGACCAATAGCTCGGATAGCGCAAAGTCGCGGCTACCCTCGTCTAGTAGCCAGCGCAATAAAATTGCTGTACTCTCGACCCCCATTCCCCAGTTGAGAATGTGGATCATGTTTTTCGTCTCGCGATTGGGTTCGTGCGATCGCCCTTCAGCCGTCAGTCTCTAGCTCTGTAATCGCGTCGCCCCAGTCAGCAACTCGAATCCACGTATAGCCTTGGGTTTGCGCCCAGTACCAGAGCTTTGCGAATGTCTCGGAATAGCCCTGCGGCGAGTCGCCTTCCTCGTCAATCCAGAGGAAGAAGCCATTTGCCGGGTCGTTGGGGTCGCGCATACAGCAAATATCTAAGGGGTTACGGCTTTCGCTGTTGAGTCTGTCGAGGTCAGTTTCCGAAAAGTAATCAATGCTAAGGTATGGAACTTTGTAATGGTCCATCGTCGTTCTCCAAAAGGGTAGATTTAAGAAAGTTGCGATCGCCTCTTCGGTTGCTAGGTGATCGCGTTGTCTTACAATTCATTCCGGCTTGGGCAACAGCAACCAAGCGCTGGGCGGAAGAAGGTAACAGGCCCCTTCGTAGGTGAGCCATCCGCATCGGATCATCATCGCGGCCTGGTCCAGGGTGATCACTCCGGCTGCAACTTCGGGATGGCTAGGAAAACAGGGCGGGAGTTGAACTTGAGTCATGGGTCTGTCTCCAAAATTTCGCTCATACACAAACCCCCGCGAACGCCTTTGCTGGGGTAGGGCGATCGCAGGGCTGAATCATTTCCGGTAAAGGTCGCTAAGCGGCTTGAGTTGGTCTGAGGGCTTCCGGTCAGCCATGCGGCCACGCGCACAGCATCGATGGCCGCATGGCTGACCAAACGCCAGTCGGTTTGGGCATCGAAGGGGGCATGAACCCGCTGGCCATTCGCGTAGACGTTACAGAACAGCACTGTTTCGTTTTCGGCGGGCTGTACTTCTATCGCAATAGGCTGGTGTAAGTCGCTGGGTGCCGTTGCAGCGATCGCGCTTAATAACCCTTTGCTGAATAGGGAATCGTGGCCGCTCTCCAAGGTGTAATGAGCATCGGCTTCGATGTGGCAATGCAGCTTGTGGGTTTCCTGGCCGCGACGGGTCACTGGCTTGAATTCAAGCTTTCGGATAAATCCCGTCAGAGCAGGCTGTGCAATGATTTCGGGTTCATTGTTCCGGTCCAAGGTGTACCACAATCCGCCATTCTTGCGATTACAGAAGATGAATTGGGTTGTCTTGGGGGCTGGCCCAAACCCTATCGGTTGATTGGAATGTGTTAGGGCGTCGGCAATGATCTGAAGGTGTTGCAAGATTTGCGCTAAGGTTTCAGCTTCGGGTTCCATTCCGGTCACTCCTGGTGAGCTGTAGCGAGTGGAGCGATCGCCCTGGTTGGGACAAAGGCGATCGCTTGGGGGGTTATTCTTCGTGTCCAATCCAAAGACAGGGCAGGGTTTCGCGCATACTGCAATAGCTGCCCGTGACAATTACCAGATGGTCCAACATCCGAATGTTCATGAACTGAGAGGCTTTGAGGAAATTCTCGGTCAGTTCGATATCTTCAGGGCTGGGGTCTGCGTTATTGCTGGGGTGGTTGTGCGCCAAAATAAACCGACTGCCTTGGTTTCTGAGAATGCGCTCAAACACGACCTTGGGGTCTACGATGCATTCCTGGCAATTGCCAATGGCAATAATTTCCTTAGCAATCAGGTGGTGTTTCACATCCAAAATCAGCAGGGCGGCTTTCTCGACCGACAAAAAGCCTAAGTCGTATTGCAGGAAAGCGGCGGCGCTCTCCGGGTCGCTAATCTTATCGGTGCGGGGTTGCATCGTCATGGCCCGTTTGCCGAACTCCAAGGCTGCAAGCAACCGAGCGGTTTGCTTTTGGGTCAATCCGGCATTTTGCAATTCGGTGGGGCTGATGCCCTTGAGGGTTGCCCAGTTCGAGGTTGGACAAATTCGATCAACGATGTCCTGCGCTTTATTGAGCGTAATACTGCAAATCTGTTGAATCAGTTCTGCGATCGCCATTGAGTCCGGTTCGGTGAGCGATCGTTGCATCGGCCATCGTTCCGGTGCTGTATCAGCGACTTGCCAAAATTTCATATTGTTGTTCCTGTAGCGAAGCCAGAGCGAGGGTTTAGTCTCGCTCTAGGCATGGATTTAAGGCATTAGAGGTCTATCGGGCTAAAGCGATTTCCTTCCAAGTCGATTGTGGTAGGGCTAGCACTTGGCTCCCCATGACCTCGAATTCGGTCGCTCGGTCATAGTCCGGCAGGTCTTGAGACGTTCGCGTGACGGCGTTTAACAAACCATAGGCGCTCAGGTCGCCGCCTTGAATCAAATGGGTGAGAACACTGGATTGTTCCGGTTGATTCATGTTGAATTTATCGGCCAAGACTTCAACCGCCTTGACTGGATTGCCTTCGATTTTGCGCTCGGTTGCGTCCCGCATCTGATCCACAATTTGAGCAAATAGCGCTTCAGACGTTGCCGCCTTCACCATGTCCCGCACTTTCAGCAATAAGGCTTTATCTTCCGCTTCCTTCGTCTCGTCAGTGAATATTTCGTAGGCTTCCTCTTCGTTATCCAACACTCGGCCTACATGGTATTTCTTCATGCCCCGATCTGGTACTGCCATCCCATTGGTGCAGGCTAATCGATAGACCAACGGTTCGATCCGAATCGAACCGAGACCGATTTCAGAATTGCTGACAATCACCCCAGCTTGCACGGGGTCGCCCACCTTTACGTCAAGCTGTATCCGCTGGTTCACGACCTTGATGTACAGGCGCGATTCGGTTAGCCCGATGCTGGCAATCTGCAACCCATCCCCAAACTCGTTCAACACGGGGAGGACGGTTTCTGCGATCGCCTTGTTGTCCACGCGACGGTAGCGATTGCTCAAGAATGCCCTGGCTTTACCTTCCAGGGTGCGAATCATACGCGGTTCGGGGTTGGCCTGAAACCAGTGGTTAACGTTGTTGGCTAACAGGTTGGGGGCCTCCTGACGCATTCGGTGGTAATACTTAGCGGGAATGCTTAACCGTTGGGCAATCTGGCTGTGGGTATGGTCGGTGGTCTCAAAGTCTTCGACAGTCTCGGCTTGAACCGTCAAGGAGCCATCGGCGTTCATCTCGATTTGGCGGGTATCAGCAATGTAGTCACGCTTTTGGGAAGCCTGATCTTGGATTTGCTGCGCCATTTCAACGAGCGTTAAACCTTGTTTCATCGTAGGATCTCCATTGGGTGAATAGCCCAGCGGAAGGGAAGCAGGTTCCAATTGAGTCCCTTCCGCTAGAAAAACTTGTAGTCGCAACATAGACAAGTTTTCATTGTTTTCTTCGCCGCTACGCTTCAGAGTGCTAAACCTCATGTGCTGCACGGTTCCCAGGGGGAGAGCTTTTACCTCTCTCTAGGGTTTGTTCCCTTGCCCGCTGCTTGTCCGGGTGGCGTTCGCTTGTCTTTGTCTATATATGTATACTATAGAATTTAGAGAAAGAAGTCAAGCTTTTTGGGGTTATTTTTCATTAAAAAACCTGATCATTGACCAGGTTTCTCCAAAAGTTTAATTGATTAGCTTATCAATCGCTGTTTTCTAATGCTTGCTTCTCCGCTTTTAGCCTTTGATATCTTTTCCTTGCCCACTCCGCCTTCTTTTCCTTTGTTTCAGGTTTGGCTTCGTAGCGCTTTTTGGCCGCCTCTAATTTTTCGCGTCCATGCTCTGTGTCTTGATAGCGACTGACTGCTTCTCTCCGTGCTTCCGCACCATGCTCCGTCTCTGCATAATTCTTAAAGGCCCGTTTTTCAGCCTCGCTTGCTGCCATCGCCGTCACTCCAACATCTGCGTTTATCCTAACCCCTCCCGCTCCTTGTGCAAAAGGGCGATCGCCTAAGGGGTGGGGTTACTTGCGGTAATACCGCTTGCACGACGAAATTTTAGGTGTTCCCGGAAACGAAGAAATCCAGCGCGACCCATCCTGATAACGGATGGTCCTGTCGATATAACGGTTCCTGCATGTATGGGTTGCAAGATTGACCTCAAAGCCTTATCTAGTAAAGATCCGATGTACCTCATTCTTCTGGGAACCGTATAGAACCATTGGGCAATTCGATCCGCTTCCAATCTTATTGCGGTCAAGCGCTTGGCCGTCTTTCGTCCAGCCAATTTGACTATCATGAAAATAAGGAAATAAGGGCGCTCTCTATCAAGCAGTTGCAATGGCAATGAGAACCGAATTTCGCCAATCGTTTCGGAGAAGGGTCGCAAGCGCTTTTGTCATTGCGATCTCTATGGGAATTCCCCTCGTTTGTCGAGCGGAGTCGCTTAACGAGATTGTCCGTATTGGTTCTCCTACGGAATGGACTCAGTACGAATCCTATTGGAAACAACTGGTTGACTTGATGGGCGATTCCGGGAACAGCCGCGAGGGTTACTCGCCCCCCGCAACGAATTGGAAGGTTCTGGAACAAGCGTTGATCCGAAACCTCCGCGTGAGCGATTTAAGATTGGTGCCTGTTTATCGACGCTTCAAGTCTTCACAAGTTTTAGGCAAAATTACGAACAACAATGCTAGACCTGTTTCGGTCGAAGGTATTAACATCGAAATTCGTGACTCGTTTGGAAATTTAATCCAAACGAATACGGCTGTTCCTGAGCCTTCGACCATTTTACCGGGAGCTACGGTAACGTTCCAAAAACGACTTGAAGCGCTTCCGGCCAATCGCAGCTTCGAGGTTCAGCTTATGAGAAATAATCCTTTCGCAATTCGCAACCGACTCTAACCCAGCATCGCTGTTTGACAAGCATAATGGTAGCCAGGTCTATCGCAACGTATAGAGGAGCGCTGCGATCGCCTGTCCTGTGCCCACCAATCGCCCCACCCCGCATCACGGCCAGTGCGATCGCGCTGGCGAATGTAGGATCTAGGATTGAGGCAACCCTGAGCCAGAAAAGTTTTGAGCCATTAGGCGAAAAAGTTTTAGCGCGAATGGGATTGCCGAACGACCCGGTGCTACAATCTTGGGCTGTTCTGGGGGCTGTCTCGCTTCGCCGCCCATGCAAAATCTCAATCGCAGTAGCCCCCCGAACCTGCCCGCTGGCGAAGCACCTTTTCCAGCTTAGCGAACGCTGGCTCAGGAAAGGCGATCGCATAATAGCCTGGGTATCAGTTTACTGATCCGGGATGTGGGCGGTCATTGTCCCCAAAAAATGACAGCGAGTATTCCCCAAACCTGTTACTGCTGTTACGATTTAGAACAAAACGTCCGTGACGATAACACATTCCAGCAAGGCTCAAATTGATGAGACGTTGAAAATGAAGCTCAAACTCAATGAGCAACAAAGCGAAGCGATTCGACGCATGAAACAATTTCTCGCCTCGGATGCAGACTTGTTTTTGCTACAAGGATTTGCAGGGACAGGGAAAACCACCACAATCCAGTCCTTAATCCGTGACACGCAATCGAAGAAAAAGAAAGTCAAAGTAGCCCTTACAGCACCCACCAATAAGGCGGTTAAAGTGCTGTCACGGAGCAACATGTCAATAACCGCTGGTAAAGGAGAGCATAAGGGATTGCCATAATTGCCAAAATCTGTTTTATAAGGAGATATGAGTTCAAGTCGCGAGTCTGTCCCCCCAAATTCCAGTGCTCCCTGTGA
>JBAVRC010000297.1:0-9522 GCA_049694615.1 Thermosynechococcaceae cyanobacterium
CATCACCGCTTCAATGGCTGTGGTTTCTTCGCCCGTGCGCAAGTCCTTCACCATTTGGTAGGGATGAAACACGTAGTTGCGAATCTGATTGCCCCAAGCCGCTTCCACAATATCGCCGCGAATATCGGCAATTTCTTTAGCCCGTTGCTCTTGAGCCACAATCAACAACTTAGCTTTGAGAATCGCCAAAGCCTTTTCCTTGTTTTGCAACTGCGATCGCTCTTGGGTACAACGCACGGCCAACCCCGTTGGCACATGGACGATGCGGACCGCTGTTTCCACCTTGTTGACGTTCTGGCCGCCCTTGCCACCGGAACGAGAGGTCGAAATTTCCAGATCCTTTTCGGGAATATCCAGCTCTACCCCTTGGTTTAATTCCGGCATCACCTCAACGCCCGCAAAACTGGTTTGGCGCTTGCCATTGGCATTGAACGGCGAAATCCGTACCAATCGATGGGTTCCTTTCTCTGCCTTGAGATACCCGTAGGCATAGGGTCCAGAAATTTCCACCGTAACCGACTTTAAGCCAGCCTCGTCTCCCTCTGAGATTTCAGCCAGATTAACCTTGTAGCCTTGGCGTTCGGCCCAACGGGTGTACATGCGTAGCAACATTTCAGCCCAGTCTTGGGCATCGGTCCCACCTGCGCCCGCATTAATGGTCAGAACTGCTCCACTTTTGTCGTAGAGACCCGACAGCAACTGCTGCAATTCCCACTGATCCAGCTGATGGCTGAGTTGTTTGAGGTTGTTTTCGGCTTCTTCGCGCAGGACCGCGTCGTCCTCTAGGTCCAGTAGCTCAACCACAATCCGGGCATCTTCAACCGTGGACTGCCAGCGTTCTAATTTATTTAAGTGGGACTTGAGATCGTTGAGTTCCTGTAGGGTTTGCTGGGCAGCAGATTGGCTATCCCAAAAGTTTGGCTGCGCTGCGAGCTGTTCCAAATCGCCAATTTTGGCATTCAGAGCAGGTATGTCAAAGATAGTCCTGGGTTTTACCCAGGCGCTCAGACAGCAATTCAATGTCGCGTTTGAGTTCTAAAACATCCATGGATTCGTCAATAGGATTATGCAACAGCTCAATCTAGCGCATCCCCAACTCAGATCGTTAGAGTCGATTTAAGTTCAAACCCGCTTCCCGCGCAAAGGTTTCTAATCCTTTAAGTTGCAGCGTTTTGATGGCTTTTGTGGACAAATGCAATTTAACCCAACGCTTACCTTGGGGCCACCAGATGCGTTTCCATTGCAAATTGGCTTCCTGTAGTTTTTTGGTGCGGCGATGAGAGTGCGAAACAGCGTAGGCATTGTTCGCTTTCTTACCCGTCAGTTGACATATGCGGCTCATGGAAGATGCTCCGGCTCTTAAACGTTTAAAATTTGCCCAGCTTTAAACTATAGGCCAACATCCATCCTTACTGCAACCCTAGGATCCAGCAATTCTCATTTTGGCTGACAGAGCGATCGGCAGAGGTTAAGAACAGCGCAATCATTGAGATGAAACCGTCCTGTGTTGGCAGACCACTTGATGACCTTCGTCCTCGGCCCCAGCGAACTGATTGCCCAAGTCACCCATGCCCTTGTCCCATGCCCAGACCGCAGAACCGGGAAAAATGTACTCTACGCGCAGTGACAGCAGAAGCAGTGCCAGCGACCTTGCTCGGGGATGACCTCTATTGCACCCAACCGATGCGCAAATTAGCGGTTCAACAACGGTATGGGTTTATCTTCAGTCTGTACGCCTGATGGTTGCCATAATCTTAAAAAAACCGAACGCTCCATTCAAAATACCTGCAGTTTTCACTCCGCCCATCATCGCGCCCATAATGCCGAGGGAAAATGCATCGGCCCCGGTCAGGTATAGATTTTTAATCGGCGTTCTCGTCCCAATCCAGGATTGATCCAGGCGTTCAGGAATACAGGGAATGCCGTAGATAGCACCGCGATCGCTGGCACCAAAGTGTTCCACCGTCAGGGGAGTCGAGAGTTCGGCATACTCAATCAAATCCTGAAAACCAGGGTAGTGGCGCTCTACTAACTGAATTAGGGACTGGGTCATTTGGGCTTTTAGTTCAGTGTAATCTGTTCCTCGCCGTCGCCAAGGTTGCTCCCGCCACTGGGCGAAGCCATCATAGTCGACATGGGCAATGATTTCTGCTGTATGCCGCTCAGCCAAGGGATCTTTCAGCGATGGAAACGAAAGATAGGCAAATTTGGGCAAATGATTTGAGGGAATGAGGGAGTCTCGGGCAATTTCATCGTGGTCATAGGTTGTGTAAATCCAGTGATTTTCACCCTGGAACCCCAGTTTTTGCGGATTCTCTTTTAACCCTAAGTACACCGTCAGCATACTGTTTCCTTTGGGAAAAGCTTGAATTGTCTGGCGTTCAGCCATCGAGTAGCTGGGTGGAATCAGTTTCAGATAAGTATTGAAAGCTCCGGCATCGGACACCACAAAGGGCGCATAGTAAGTCTCTGGGTCTGCCTGGGCATGGGCTGTGTCTTGGGCTTTCACGCCCACTGCCACCCCGGATTCCAACAAGATTTCTGTGACTCGGCGCTGGGCGAGCACGGCACCGCCCGCCTGTTCAATTACGGGGATAATGGATTGCGCGATCGCCTTTGCGCCCCCCACGGGATACCAGCCCCCATGGAAATAATGGGTCACAATCACACCATGAATGCCAAAGCAACTTTGGGAGGGCGGTAAGCCATAATCTCCCCATTGGGACGCCAGGAGTGCTTTGAGTTGGGCATCTTGAAAATGCCTGTCCAAATACTGTTGTGTCGTTTGTCTGGCAATGGCGCCCCAATAGCGCACAACTCGCCTGAGGAGAGGATGCAGCCAGACCGGAAATAGCTCCAGCATTGAATGCGCCCCAAACCAAAATGCTGCTTTCTGGACATCCTTAAAGTACTGCCGAATCGCTGCTTGCTCGCGAGGAAAGCGCTGGATCAGGTCGGCTCGAAAGCGATCGGGGTCAGCGTACACCTCGAAGGTGAAGTCCGGGTAGACAAATTTCTCAAAGGGGTCGGGCATCTTATGCCATTGCAAGCTGCCATTTGTGAGATAGTCGAACACCGCTTTCCCCGTCTTTCCTTCGCCCATATCCCCCACATAGTGCAGCCCCACATCCCAATGAAATATTCCTTTGCGTGCAAAGGTATGGGTGAATCCTCCAACAGCGAAATGCTGCTCTAGGACTAAAACCCGTTTGCGGCAAAGCTTAGACAGGATCGCGGCCACCGTCAATCCGCCGATGCCAGACCCAATCACAATGGCATCGAATCTCTGCTGCCGAGTTGTCGTAACCATAATTCCTCCTGACTCAAAACTTGAATGTTGGCAGTGTCAACTTAAGAATAGGATAGACATGTTGGCAGTGTCAACAACCTGAGTTAAACTTTTGTAAAACCCCTCTAAAATCAGACATCATGGCGTTAGCAGCAAAGACGAGCTATCATCACGGAGACTTAAGGCAGAGCCTGATTGATGCGGCGATC
Source organism: Thermosynechococcaceae cyanobacterium (assembly GCA_049694615.1). Lineage (GTDB taxonomy): Bacteria > Cyanobacteriota > Cyanobacteriia > Thermosynechococcales > Thermosynechococcaceae > JAAURS01. The sequence goes on from JBAVRC010000297.1 coordinate 3,499, forward strand.
GCCCTCATCAGTGAGGAAGGCATCAGCGATTTATCCCTGCGTCAGGTGGCTCGCCGGGTTGGGGTATCTCACAATGCCCCCTATCGCCACTTTGAAGATAAAGAAGCTCTCTTAGCAGCGGTTGCAGAGCAAGGGTTTCAGTCCCTGCGAGCCGCGATGGAAATAGCAAGACAAGGCATTCCACTTGACGCATCTCAACGCCTAGAAGCGATCGGCATTGCTTATGTCAAATTTGCGTTAGCACAGCCCTTTCACTATCGATTGATGTTTGGAGACTATCGCTGCAATCTCAGCAAGTATTCTGCCCTTGCAGAAGCTGCACAGCAATCATTCATGGTTCTCGTAAATACGATTCGGGAAGGTCAGGCTGCTGGAATCTTTCGTTCGGCAGATCCCGTTAACATGGCACGAGTTGCTTGGTCGCTGGTGCATGGTCAATCGATGCTGGCACTGGATAATAAGTTACAGGTTGAACCAGGAGAGGAGTTTGCAACATTTTTGAAATTCTCGTCGCAAATGCTATTTCAAGGATTAGCGGGTAATTCTGTCACCTAGCCTAGATTGGGTATTGCATCAGAAACGTCTTTGTTGTGGACCTGCTGTTCGTTTATCGTAAGGTAGCAGGCAGGCTAACTCGTCTCCTCGTAGTGCAGTGGATCGGACACCAAAATCATCCACCTATTGGTCATATCCTTGAAGCGAATCGAACATCTGACAGAACTGGTCCAAGTCTTTGGCAAGCTGGGGTTCATCGGTTTTGGCGGACCTGCTGCCCACATTGCGCTCATGGAACAAGAAGTTGTCAAACGCCGAGCTTGGCTCACGCAAGACCACTTCTTAGACTTATTGGGGGCCACCAACCTCATTCCCGGACCCAACTCCACCGAAATGGCCCTTCATATTGGTTTTATCCGAGGGCGGTGGCTTGGATTGATCATCGCCGGACTGAGTTTTATTTTGCCAGCCGTGACAATCACAGGGATTTTGGCTGGGTTGTATGTTGCCTACGGTGCATTGCCCCAGGTTGCGCCGATTTTATATGGCATTAAACCAGCGGTGTTTGCCGTGATCCTAGATGCGCTCTGGCGATTGGGCCAAAAAGCTGTTAAAAATCGTCAATTGCTCCTGCTGGCGATCGCCGTAGCCCTGATGGTGCTTCTTTTCAATGTCAGCGAAATTGTTGCGATTTTGGTCGGCGGTCTTTTGGGCATGGTTTGGCTGCGCCAGCCCCCCAAAAAATCTACACCTGATCAGGCTGCCCAAGGGTTAATGGTTGGTGCGATCGCCGGGTCAGCCCTGAAAGCTGCTGCTGTTACCAACGCAGTGACAGGGGTTAATGTGTGGCAACTCGGATGGATTTTCCTCAAAATTGGCAGTCTGCTCTTTGGCGGCGGTTATGTTCTGTTTGCCTTTTTGCAAGGATCTCTCGTGGAAGAACACCACTGGCTGACACAGCAGCAGTTGTTGGATGCGATCGCCATTGGTCAATTGACCCCAGGTCCTATTTTGTCCACCGCTACTTTTATCGGCTATGTGCTGGCCGGATTGCCGGGTGCAGGGGTGGCAACAGTGGGTATTTTTCTGCCCTCTTTTCTGTTTGTGGCCGCCTTGAACCCTTTAGTCTCCTGGCTACGTGCATCGTCATGGACGGCTGCCTTTCTGGATTCGGTTAATGTCAGTGCCTTGGCCTTAATTGCGGTGGTGGCGATACAGTTAGGTCAGACGATCTTCCTGAAGCCTGTGGCCCCGTATGGAGATTGGATTGCCTTGGCGATCGCCGGAGTTAGTTTGGCGTTAACGCTGCGCTTTCGCCTGAATGCCACTTGGTTAGTTTTGGGAGGTGCTGCTGCGGGTTGGCTGGTTGTTCAGTTCATGTGACGGATGGATCCGGTGGACAACGCTTATTGGTTAGGCATTGACTTTGGCACATCTGGGGCACGCGCGATCGCCCTGGATCGCACAGCCCAGATCTGTCACGAGCAATCCCTCCCCTTTGCCTCTCCTGCTGACCTTCGCGATCCGCAGACGTGGAAAGCCGCCTTGTTTGCCTTGATTCGTGGGTTACCTGCCAATTTGAGAGCGAACCTACAGGCGATCGCCCTGAATGGCACCTCCTCCACCGTGTTGTTGTGCGATGCCCAGGGACAGCCCCTTCTGCCGCCCTTGCTGTACAACGATGTCTGCGATCACGACCTAATCGCCATACTGCAACCGATTGTTCCCCCCAGCCATTGCGTGTTGAGTGCCAGTTCAAGCTTGGTGAAATTACTCACCTTTGCAACCCAACCGGAATGGCATGAAGCTCGGTTTTTCTTGCATCAAGCCGATTGGTTAGCCTTTTTGCTCCACGGTCAATTAGGCCACAGCGACTATCACAACAGCCTCAAGTTAGGGTATGACCCTGCAACCCAAACCTATCCCGATTGGTTTAACCATCCGCGCCTCCAACCCCTCCAGTCCCTGTTGCCCAGCGTTGTACCGCCCGGAACGATTTTAGGAACCGTTGCTTCAGCCGTTGCGTTAGACCTAGAACTCCCCAACACCTGCCGCATCTGTGCCGGAACCACCGATAGCATTGCCGCTTTTATCGCCAGCGGCGCAACGCAACCCGGACAGGCCGTGACATCTCTCGGCTCAACCTTGGTCTTAAAACTCCTGAGCGAGCAGCGGGTCGATCAGGCTGACTATGGCATCTATAGCCATCGCCTGGGTCGCTTCTGGCTGGTGGGCGGAGCCTCCAATACAGGTGGTGCCGTCTTGTCCCACTTTTTCTCGCCCCAAGAATTGCAAGACCTGAGCCAACGCATCAACCCCCATCGATTAAGCCCCTTTCATTACTATCCCCTGCTCCGACCCGGCGAACGATTCCCCATCAACGACCCAGACTTACCGCCGCGCCTGGAACCGCGACCCAGCGATCCAGTCGATTTTTTGCATGGCCTGTTGGAAAGTCTGGCTCGCATTGAAGCCCAAGGCTATGGACTCCTAGAACAATATGGCGCATCCCCCCTCAAACAGGTTTTGACCGCCGGAGGCGGGGCACAAAACGAAACCTGGCAAATCCTCCGGCAACGTCATCTGCAAGTGCCCGTGCGGCGATCGCCCCAGGAGCAAGCCGCTTATGGAACCGCCTTGTTAGCACTCCGCAGTACGGCTATCCCATCCACCTGACCCCTCCGTACCTTGTGACAACCTTCATTTTTGTGTAACAATATCTTTACATAAGCTCAAGATTTCTTATTTTTAACGTCTCAAGCTTCTTCTAGATGAGAAATCATTACGAAACAATACGAGGCACTCCCATGCAGCTAGATGAAGTTAAGTCCCTTTTAGCCAGCGATAATCCGCAACAACGGATGAAAGCCATCACCGCGCTCAGGCAGTACGAAGAGACGATTGCGGTACCGCTCCTCACCAGTCAAATGAATGACCCTGAATTTATCATTCGGTCCTTTGCGGTCATTGGGTTGGGGCACAAGCGCACCCCGGAAGCCTTTGAGGCTTTGGTCCATGTTTTGCAGTTTGAACGGGATCCAAATGTGCGGAGCGAGGCGGCGAGTTCCCTATCGCGGTATGGAAAGCCTGCTCTGCCCTATCTGATGAAGGCATCGGAGACGGATGATCATTGGCTGATGCAGTTGAGCTTGTTGGCTGTGATTGCTGAGTTTGATTGTCCTGATGCCCACTACGCCCTCTGTACCAGGGCACTGGAGCACATGGACCCGGTTGTGCAATGTGTGGGAGTCGAGCATCTGGGGTACTTAAGGGATTCGGTCAGACATGAAGATGCCCTGGAGATTCTCTTGGTTGCTGCCGAGTCGGACAATTGGCTCCTGCGCAAACAAGCGGCGATCGCCTTGGGGCCGTTCAAAGAGAGTTCGGCCCAAAAAGCGGTGCTGCGATTACGGCAAGACAAAGACTACCGGGTGATTGCGGCGACCCTAGAGGGACTTCTTCAAGACAGTTCTCAATTGGATGCGTGACACTGTAAAGGCGCACCTGCGCCTTTATTTTGGACTGTGAGTCTATGCCATGCGAGCCAAACTGCAAGACCAAATTGTGTATCTGCACCAGGACGATTTACCGACCTTCAAAAAAGGCGGTTCTGTGGTGCGCAATAGTTACTTCTGGGCATTGAAGGCGATCGCAGGCTACGCCCCTCGCTACGGCGACTGGGAGTATGAAGCGGATGTGTGGGTGGCCCTGAAGCGGGTGCTAATTGCTTTTCAAGAATCGGGTTATTTGGGATTCAGTGAAACCCAGCTTGAATTTCCAGTGGATCAGGTTGAAATTCCAGCGGTATTGCGGGATGTCTCGACCTGGCAAGCCTTAAGCTAGGAGCATGAATCAATATTTTGCGACGGTAGCGCGCGGGTTAGAACCTCTGGCCGCCCAAGAACTGGTGCAACTGGGTGCTCAAGCGGTCACGCCGGGATTTTGCGGGGTGGCCTTTGAAGGCGATCGCACCCTTCTCTACCGCATTAACCTCTGGGCAAGATTGCCGTTTCGGGTGTTAGTGCAACTTCGGGACTTTCCCTGTCAGGATGCTGAGGATCTCTATCGCGGGGTGCAAAGTCTAGACTGGTCCCAATACTTGACCCCAGACTTGACCCTAGCGGTGGATGCCACGGGTAAAACGGAGCGGCTGAATCACACCCATTTTTCGGCCCTGCAGGTCAAAAATGCCATTGTGGACCAGCAGCAAACCCAGTTTGGCGATCGCTCTACGGTTGATACCCAAACCCCCGATGTCAGAATCAATATTCACCTCAACCGCGATCGCTGTACGGTCAGCCTGGATAGTTCGGGGAACAGTCTACACCGTCGCGGTTATCGACCTGCGGTGGGTACGGCCCCGCTCAAGGAATCTTTGGCAGCGGCCTTGATTCAACTCTCCGGCTGGCAGCCCGACCAACCCTTTTACGATCTGCTTTGTGGGTCGGGGACATTACCCTTGGAAGCCAGCCTGAGTGCTTTAAATATTGCGCCGGGATTGTTTCGCGATCGCTTTGGTTTTGAAACCTGGCCTGACTTTGATCCGCTTCTGTGGCAAGACTTGATCCAAGCAGCAAAGGCCAGCCAACACTCGGTCTTAAGGGCATCGATTGGGGGGAGCGATGGCAATGGGGTGGTGATTGAGCAGGCGATCGCCAATGCCCACCATTGCGGTGTGGAGAACCAAGTTTGGTTTGCCGAAATGGATTTGGCGGATGTGACGGCACCGGGAGATCGCGGTGTTTTGATCTGTAACCCGCCCTATGGGGAACGATTGGGTCGCGACAGCGATTTGGGGGCTTTTTATAAACAACTGGGCGATGTGTTGAAACAACGGTTCAAGGGCTGGACTGCATTTGTGTTGAGTGGCAATAAAGAACTTGCTGGGGCAATTGGATTAAAATCATCGCAACGGACTGCGGTTTATAATGGCGCGTTACCCTGCCAGTTCATGAAATATGAGCTGTATTAGACTTATCAAGTGCTCCCCACGCGATGGCATTTTCTATCTTAAAAGTTGCCATTGGCGATCGCCAATGGCAACTTTTGTCTGAGGGCAACTTTTGTCTGAGAACATCGTCTATCACTGAATTACCTCAGACTTGAGTCCGCCCCTGAATGGATACCCTTTTAAGTATTTTTGAACAGATTAAAAACTCCCAGTTTATTCGCATCTTGTTGGTTGCGTTTCTCATTCTCGTTTTGCAAATTCCAACGCTGATGATGCAGGGGCTGGTGAGCGATCGCCAAAATCTGCGCCAAGAAGCCATCCGCAGCATTACCACCAAGTGGGGTGCTCAACAGGAAATTATTGGCCCGCGTCTCGTTGTGCCCTACATCAAGCGCGTGCAAGTGGGCAATACCCTGCGCTCAGATGTTAAGTCAGGCGTGTTTTTGCCCAAAGCACTTAAAATTTCCGGCACGATGGATAGCGAGACCCGTTATCGCGGCATTTTTGAAGTGCCTGTTTACCAGACTGCACTGACCCTTCAGGGCCAATTTCAGCGCCCTGATCTCTCCATCTGGGGT
>JBAVRC010000298.1:0-4804 GCA_049694615.1 Thermosynechococcaceae cyanobacterium
ATGATGCAGCAAGGCGTCGGTCGGTTCAATGAGGCCGAGTTTTTGCGCTTCCTGACGCAGGGCTTGCCAGTTTGGGAAAATCAGAACGCCGCAGAACTTCCGATCTGCTCCCACAACGATGGCTTGAGCTACCAAAGGCGATTGTTTGAGCCGCTGTTCAATGGGAATGGGAGCAATATATTTTCCGGTGGCGAGCTTAAAGAGATTTTTTTTAAGCCCCGTCACCTTCAAGCAACCGCCTGTGGTAAAAAGGCCCAGATCGCCCGTATGCAGCCATCCCTGCCCATCGATTAAGATTCGAGTTAAGGCCGGATTTTTGAAATACCCCGGTGTCACCGAAGGTCCCCGCACCAGAATTTCGCCATCCGGGGCAATTTTAACTTTGGCTCCGGCGATCGGTAGACCGACGGTTCCGGCATAATTAATGTCCTCTCGGTTCACGCAGACGACCGCACTGGTCTGGGTTAAACCGTAGCCCTGCAAAATGCGGAGACCAGCGGCAGCAAAGAGATTGGTAATATCGCCGTTGAGCGCAGCCCCACCGCTGAGGAGGTATTTCAACCGCCCGCCAAAGAGCGATCGCCATCGCGCAAAAATGAGCGGATCGGCGAGCCTCAGCAGCAATGCATCCCACAGCCCCGGCATCCGGCCTAGCTCATACCGTTGCGCAAGCTGTAGACCCCAACTGTGAATCCAGGGCTGAAACTTAAACCTTGTGGGCTTATGGGCAGACTCCAGGAGCTTGCTGTGGATTTTCTCTAAAAAGAGGGGAACTGTCGCCAAAATCGTTGGGCCAACCTCTTGCAAGTGTTTAATGACGCGGTTTGCCGTCGTGAAGTAAATGCAATGACCGTAGGCCATATGCCCGTAGAGGAGGGTGCGGGCAAAGACATGGTTGAGGGGTAAAAACGACAGAACGACTTCCTGCGGGCCGCGCTTGAGATGATGCAGGGTATTAAACGCTGCCAGCGCATTGGCCGAAATATTTTCGTGGGTCAGCATCACCGCCTGAAGTTGACCGGTTTCGCTCGGGATATAAATGAGCGTTGCTAGGTCATGGGGCCTGATATCGGCCCGGAGCTGCTTGAGCTGAGCCTCAGAGCGTTGGAGTCGGCCTTGGCGCTGAATGTCTTCTAACGACCAGACCTGAATTCCGGCGATACAGTAAGGCCACTGCTCCTCCGCATCCTGGAGATGGGCTGAAAGCGATAAGCATGCTGAGGGGGAGGGCATGGGGAGCGAAGGCAACCCCTCGACGGGTTGCGGCTTCTGTCGTCCCCACTGGGCTGGAACCTGCACAACGATAACCTGCCGCAGTGCATTCGTCCGACTCAGAAATGGCATCACTTGCTTGAGTAGATCAAGGTTGGACGTCACCAGAATCTTGGCGTCTGAATGTTGCAATGTCGCAATAATATTTTCGAGGGTTTGGGTTAGATCAATGGGAACATTCACCAAGCCTGCGAGTAAGCTACCCATATCGGCAATACAGAATTGCACATCGCTGTGCATCAGGAATGCAATGCGATCGCCCCGATTGAGTCCAAAATGCAGCAAACCCAGCGCCAAATCCTCTGCTGCGCGACGAACGGCTAAATTGGTAAAAGACTGCCAGCCTGAAGTTGTCCATTCAGAAAAGACCGCCGTTGTGGAGAGTCTCCCGCGCAGAACGTTCTCTAGGAAAAGAGAAAACCTTGACTGTTTTGCGGAATCCACCTTCGCGAGGTCGCAGCCTTCATCGAGTAAAGAAGGTAAGGTCCGTCCCAAAAAAGCGGTTTCAGAGACCGGAGGCGTTTGACGAATCTTGATTAGCCATCGCATTCTTTTCTAGAAGAGTAAAAACTCTTCTCCTCATTATTAATGAGTTAAAGGCTACTGGAGACGTTAATAATCGCTCGATTTACAGTAAAAGTAGATCGAATGAAATTATTTTCAATCCATTAGGAATAACCCAATCCTAACCAAAAACAAAATGACTGGTGGGCTTTTTATACTTTCGTTAACTTGTCTGAGAGGATTTCTGAAAAGTGTCTAATATCTTTACACTGGCCCCCCTGCCCCCCAACTTTGGGGGGTTCTGAGTCTTCATAGTTCCCCAAAGTTGGGGGATTTAGGGGGCGAATGTAAAGCGCTAAGACTTCTCAGATATCCTTTTATACCAACGTCAAACATTGAAGGGGTAAGGCAAGGGTTGTTACGGGGTCTGAGTGCTGGTGAAGCCAATCAGCCAGATCGGAGATAACCTCCATGTAGTTCAAGTCCGCGTAGAGGTCATGGTAACTGTCTGGATAACCGCGATAGGTTTTGTCCTTGACCTGAATCTGCTCAAAAAAGGCTCGGCTACTGTGCGGCGAGGTAATCCGATCTGCTTCTCCCTGGAGGATGAGCAGCGGAACTTCGAGGCGATCGCAATGGCGATGAATCCAACGAACCGTTCTAAAATATTCGGAGGCCAGACGGGCTGAGCCAGACTCGTGCCGCAGCGGATCGGCTGCACGAGCGGCCAAAACAGCTACATCTCTGGAACTTGCGGCGTGGTCAAGGCCCACTTTTAAGTTGAATCGCGGCCAAACGTGGGACAGAAGTTGACCCAAAACGATCTTCCAGGATGCCACACCGACTGGGCCGAGAGCTGGTGCAGAGAGAATCAAGCCTTGCAAGCGATCGGGATAGTGCAAGGCATAGTCGAGGCAAATAGTGCCCCCCAAACTATGGCCCCAGAGAAAGTAACGTTGGGTTCCATCTTGCGCTCGGACAAAGGTTAAAAAAGCCTGTAAATCTTCCCGTAGCTCAGACCAATGCTGGATATGGCCCCGTTGTCCCGGCGATCGCCCGTGACCGCGCAAATCCATGGCATAGACTGCGTATCCCTGGGGCAACAAACAGCGGACACCGTTGTTAAACAAGGTGCTGTGTCCGCCTAGTCCATGAACCAGTACCAAAATCCCCACAGGCGGGTCATCGGGCAGCCAACGTTGGTAGTACAGTTGAGCACCGCCGCACCCTTGGAAAAGTCCTTCCGTATGTTGCATAAAATTGTCCTCCAGCGCAGGACAAAAAACCCTTGCGTTAAGCTGCGCGCAATAGGGCGTTCTGTTTTCTGAATATGGTTTTATTCTAACTAATCTGAGTTCAATGTCACTCCAACTAATCTGTAGTTAAAGGTCAAACTGAATAAACCTCTCGATTACCAAAAGCCTTACGGTAAATTCAAGCGATACACCGTTCCCCAACCCCGCCCCCCAGCCAAGGTTGTTCCGTAGAACTGACCGTCTTTGCCCAGCGTTAGTCCTGCGACTGGATATTCTCCATCTGAATAGTCAAACTGTATTAATGTCTTGAAACTACCTGTAGGAGATAGTTTAAAAACCGTGCCGCATCCCACCACATTAATAAAGGAGAAACAAACGCGCCCGCCGTATGTCGTTGTGCCATAGAAATTGCCATCTTTACCCTGGATTAATGGGGCGGTGGGAGCAAATCCTCCCTCAAAGTCTTTAAAGGTTTTAAGTGTTTTAAGTTGACCTGTGGGAGAGACTTTGAAAACGGTGCCACTGTCAACCATCGCTGCTTTTTCAGTTGTGCCGTAGAAATTGCCGTCTTTTCCCAGAATTAATGGGGCCGTAGGGGTTTTTCCATTGCGGCCATTGAAGCGGACCAAGGTGGAGAGTGTGCCAGAAGGCGTCATCTTAAAAAGGGTGCCATATCTCGCCTGATTGGCTGGCAGAGTCTCAAGTCCGGCAGTTGTACCATACAGATTGCCATCTTTACCCAACGTCAGGCCAGCTTTGGGTCTTGCGCCATTCAGTCCATTGAAATTAACCAATGTTTCAATTCGGCCCGATGGCGTCATCTTAAACACGGTGCCGCATTTTTGAGGCCCGCAGTTACTGCCACTCCCCCCTTCAGATGTCGTACCGTAAAAGGTTCCATCGGAGGTCTGAAGGAGTCCCGCCCTTGGGTTTTGCCCATTAGATCCTTTAAAGCTGGCTAATTGGGTGAGTCGACCAGTGGAGGTTATCTTAAAAACCGTTCCCCGATTGTTAGCTCCCCCTTGAGATGTGGTGCCGTAGAAAGCCCCATTTTTTGCCAGAATGATCGGCGCAACAGGATTAGCCCCATTACTGCCCTTAAAGCTGATCAACGAAGTTAATTTGCCAGAGGGAGTGACTTTAAATACCGTTCCTTTGTTATTCGCTCCACCTTCGTCGGTCGTGCTATAGAAATTTCCGTCTTGACCTAGGGTTAATTCGGCACTGGGATAGGCACCATTCCCCTTGTCGAAGACAGCAATAGGAGTTGCAGTGGCCGCAACTGTTGGCCTGTCTTGATCGGGTAAACTGCGGTCAGGCTTAACAGCCCGGAAATCCCTTGTAGAAGAGGACGGATTTATGTTCGCATCATAGGCAACGAATCCGAGTGCGATCGGTAAGATTAAACCCAGAGTTTGGATAACAGCCATGGATAACCCTCCTATGTCTCGATGCGAAATGCTATACGAACATCTTTCGATTGAAACTGTGCGAAATAGGGCGCGATGTCTTCCGAATATAGCTGTATTCTAGCCAACCTCCACTCAATCCATTCTCCTCGGCTAGTGCTGGTTTCGGTAGGATAAAGTGGACCATTCAAGCCCATCCGAACCCATTATGACTCTAGCGATTGGCGATAAAGCCCCTGACTTCACCCTCAAAGACCAAAACGGTACCTCGCTCCGGCTCTACGATCGCCTTGCACAGAAACCCGTCGTCCTTTTCTTTTACCCCAAGGACAATACACCTGGATGTACCAAAGAAGCCTGTAC
>JBAVRC010000299.1:0-2976 GCA_049694615.1 Thermosynechococcaceae cyanobacterium
TTACGGGAGTGTTGAAACGCAAAGGTGCTACTGTAGAGGATCAAAATCGACCTTGACCGGAATAACAGGAGCAAATCCATGCCCAAATATGTGCTTTGGGGCGACTATTGCGACGACGTGGTTGAAAAACGCGCCCCTTATCGCCAAGCGCATCTGGATGGTTTGGCTGAGCAAAAGGCTGCGGGTATTCTGATTACACTTGGCCCAACCCAGGATTTACAGCATGTTTTTGGGATCTATGAGGCTGACGAAGTGACGGTGGTTCGCAACTTAATTGAATCTGACCCTTACTGGAAACATGGTATTTGGACGTCTTACCGCCTCCACGAATGGATTCAGGCTGTCTAATGTAAAGCTTTTAAGAGTGGCAGAAAGAGGGTCACGTAAAAATAAACCAAGGGTGCCGTAAAGACATAACTGTCGGCGCGATCTAGAATCCCGCCATGCCCTGGAATCAGTTGACCGGAATCCTTGACGCCTGCATCGCGCTTCATCATGGATTCAATGAGATCGCCCAGCAGACTGGTGACGCCAATTAACAGTCCCAACAGTGCGCCGCTGGCAATCCAGAACGGCCAATGTAGAGACCAAGCTCCTGCGATCGCAACCCCCATACTGCTCAACAGGCCAAACATCGCCCCCTCGACGGTTTTTCTCGGGCTAATGTCGGATAGTCTTGTTTTGCCAAACAATTTCCCGATGGTATAGGCTCCAATATCAGCTGCCCAGATGCACAGAAAGGCCAATACCGTTGCACTCAACCCTTTCGGCAAATCGGGTAGAGACGGCCAGATAGGGGGCCAATAGCCGCCCAACGGCAGGGAACTATTGTCTGTACTGTCGAGTAGTCTCAGCCGGATCCAGTAACTAGGGAGATATCCAGCATAGAATAGCCCTAACACCGAACTCGAAATGTCGGCAATGGTCGATAGCTTAGGTAAGAAGATCGGGTAAAAGCAAATGAGCGTGGCTGCAATGGGTAAAACGGCCTCTGCGAGCAGCGGATTATGGAGATAGGCCGATGCTGTGGAAAAAATCAGCATCAATTGACTCACGAACAGCGTCGTTTTGACCGCAGGCACAATCCCCTTAGCGCGAACGAGGTTGAAATATTCAACCTGCCCCAGATACACCAACACGGCAAACCCACCCGTGAAATACCATCCGCCCAGGACCGCAGCGGTCAGGGCTAGGGCGATCGCGATAACTCCACTAACAATTCTTAACCAAGGCATACCGGCACACTATGGCAGCCTGAAATATAACTATTCAGACAGAGGGGCAATATTCGCAAACTCAACCCATGGGGTCGCGTAAACCATCAACATAACATGGGGGACACCCTTCAGGGCAGACCATGGGGTGAACCGAAGACACCGCATTGGAATTGGGGACTATGCTTTCTTTGCAGTCCGTCTTACAATAGGTTTTGATGTGTCGTCATTGAGGGGGCTTGATCTCCCGACGATTTTATCTATTATTGAGGATTTTCACTGGATCAATAGACGCTTTAAGTCTTGATCGATAGAAAAGGGGATTCGGGAGCGTTTGTCCTTTAACTTTAGAGTTTGATTGAATCACTACAGGTTGAATATGAGTTTAAATGTTTCTACAATTGAGCTTTCAGGTGTTTTCGATGGGACGAAATCCGCCAGTTTTCATGAAGATATTCGCAGTTTTCTAGACAGCGGCACTGATGTTATTCTTGTAGATTGTCACGATTTAAGTTTTATGGATAGCTCCGGACTGGGAGCGATGATTGTTGCCCTAAAAACCATTCGTGCTGCTGGGAAAAAGCTTTGTATTTGTGCAATTAACAAACAAATTGGTATGCTTTTCGACTTGACGGATACGCGTCGAATCTTTCAAATTTTTGCAGATCGGGTTGAGTTTGAAGCCATGGCCCTTGGCCATCACTCATCCTGAGGAAATTTTACCTTGACCAGGGAAAAGTCATCACTAAAGCATTCAGATTGTGTGCGAATCTGGATCTGTTGTAATAAATGAGCTAAATCTTTTTCGTGATAGTCCGAGTTGTCTTGAAGTAAGCATTGAAGGGATTCTAATCCCCATAAGTTTTCCTTGTCCTGCGGCACTTCATATACCCCATCGCTCAGCAAATAAAGCGTACTGCCACCTGAAATAATGCAGGATTGGCTCGTATAGGTTTCATCTGGAAAGAGGCCGATTGGAAAGCCAACGGTTTTCAACAACTGGCATTCATTGGCCGTTTGCCATAGGAGGGCCGGAGGGTGTCCGGCACTGGCAAAGGTAAGACGACGGGTCAAATGATGGTAAACACCGTACCAAATCGTAAAGTATTTATTGCTATGGTTCGACATTTGGTAAGTTCGATTTAATGCCGTCAACACATCTGCTGGATCTTGATAATTGACACCAACTAAGGATTGCGATCGCAACAGGTTTAGAATAGAGACAGAGGGCAAGGCCGCACCTAACCCGTGACCGGACACATCCAGCAAATAAATGGTGAGGATTTCTGGGGTGAGCCAGAAATAGTCGAAACAGTCGCCGCCCAGTTGGCGCGAGGGTAAGAAAAGCGATTCGATGTGTAATGGCGTTTGTAAGGGAGCTGGTAAGAGGGAACTGACATAGCTAGCGGCCTCAGCCAATTCATTTTCTAAGACTTGTTTTTGATTTTGTAAGTCCTGGTTCAGTTGATGGAGCCGTAAGCCCGCCCGAACGCGGGCTGTTAGCTCGTTCATATCGATGGGTTTGGCCAGAAACTCGTCTGCGCCTGCATTGAGGCCCTCAATACGGTCTTCTAAGTCAACCCTTGAAGTGAGCAAGACAAAAAACGTCGTGCATAACTTTGCATGGGTTTTAACAAATCGGCAAACTTCCAGGCCGTCGGTCAGGGGCATCAACCAGTCGCAAATAATTAATGCTGGCAAGACTTCTGCTGCTTTTTGAATCCCTTCTCGCCCATCTTGAGCCGTTTCGACAGTATAACCT
>JBAVRC010000300.1:0-4405 GCA_049694615.1 Thermosynechococcaceae cyanobacterium
GGGTTAGGTTCATGGATTCGGGGGGAATTGCTTTGTTGTTACGTCTGAACTCCTCCTATGTCGATCTCACATCTATTTCCAATTGGGTCTAGGATCTGGCGCGATGGTCGAAGACCCGCCTTCGGCGATCGCCTACGTCGTCTTTTCCTACCCATTTTGTTTGTCATCACGCTCTTGGCCACCCAAGGGTTCGCCCAAGCCACGTCGTTGAATATCCAAAATGCTGCGGCCATTCGCGGCGTTTGGATGACCGTCAACGATAGTGTGATTTGGCGCGATCGCAGCAATACCCAAAAGGCCATGGCCGATTTGGCGCGTCTAAACTTCAACACCATCTATCCGGTGGTCTGGAACTCTGGCTATACCCAATATCCCAGTGCCGTGGCACAACAGGCCAAGATTCAAAGTTTTATCCCGGTCGGGAAGCAGGGGCAGGATACCCTCGCCGACCTAGCAGCCCAAGCCCATCAACAGGGACTTCGCGTCATTCCCTGGATGGAATTTGGGTTCATGACACCGCCGAGTTCCGAATTAGCCACCCAACATCCCGACTGGTTAACTCAACAATCCAACGGAAACCCCTATTGGGTCGGTGCAGCGGGTGAAGTGGTTTGGCTGAATCCCTTCCATCCCGAAGTGCAGCAATTTATGTCCGACTTAGTGTCGGAGGTGGTCTCCCGTTACGACGTAGACGGTATTCAATTCGACGACCATACCAGTTTGCCGAATGTATTCGGCTATGACCCTTACACCTTGGCACTTTACGCCAAGGAAACCAAAAAAACGGGGGTTCCCCTCCCCAGCGATCCGCACTGGGTGAGTTGGCGGGCCAATAAACTGACGGCGTTTATGGAGCGTCTGAATAAGACCGTTAAAGCCATTCGCCCCAATGCCGTCTTTTCGGTCGCGCCCAATCCCTACGATACGGCCTACAAGGGCTACTTACAGGATTGGCTGGGTTGGATTCGCAAGGGCATTGTGGACGAACTGATTGTGCAAATTTACCGCCCGGATCTGAATAGTTTCTTCAGTCAAGCGACACGGCCAGAGCTGGTCGAAGCGCAGAAGAAAATTCCAACTGGCGTCGGTATTTTGACGGGATTGCAAAATCGAGTCATTTCAATGGCGCAAATCCAGACCCAAACTCAGGCCGCTCAGTCGCAAGGACTCGGGGTGACCTATTTTTACTACGAAAGCTTATGGGACTTAGCGCCTGAACCCATGGCGATGCGTCAGTCGCAGTTTCAAGCCTTGTTGGCAGACGGAAACTTGCAGGCGCGATCGCGTTGAGGCAAGGTTGTGGCTGATAGCGTTAACAGTCCATGTGATCGAAGCCAATGTCTCAAAACCATTGCAACTGTGTTTTTCCGTCTAGCGATAGGTTCGATTGATCTCAACCCAACCGTCTGACTGACCTGAAAAGAATTGAATCGTTTGCATCGAGCCAATGAACCACGTTGGGGTTGGGGTGCATATCTGTTCAAGGAACTGTAGCACTTGTGGCGATCGCCCATGCGACGGTATCGAACTCGGCCCTGCATTTGGACAGGGGTTCCCCATAGTGAGGGAACCCCTGATTGATGAGATCTATTGACACTACTATTAATTCGGTTATTGTAGAAATATAGTTTATTTCGATATTTCTAGAAAGACCATGGACGAAAAGTCTGCAAGCTATGCGGATGTCTTTGCAGCCTTGGGGGCGGAGGCGCGACTGGAGGTCATGCGGTTATTGCTTGCAACCTATCCAAAGGGAAGGACCGTGGGAGATTTACAGGCTCAGCTTAAAATCCCCAACTCAACCCTGTCCCATCATCTGGAGAAACTGCGGGTGGAGGGGCTGGTTGCGGTACAGCGCGATCGCCAGTTTCTCTGGTATTCCGCCAACCTAGAGGTCATTGAAGCGGTGCTGACCTTCCTCTACAACGGCTGCTCTAACAACGCTTTCCGGCTTGAGTCAATCGACCGGAATCCAGAACTCGATGCTCAAACGACAGAAACTGATACATCTTCCCAGGAGGGCTTTATGTTCGAGAACCTTTTGCGATCGGCACAAACATTTTTGGGCGAACTGCGCCTTGCATTGCCAGGATTTCAGCGATTTACCCCAAAAGCGATTCAGTCCATCGAGTTGGCGCAAGCAGAATCGAGGCGGTTGCAACATCAATATGTTGGGACAGAACAGATACTAGTAGGACTCTTGGCGCAAGAAACAGGTCTTGTTGCCCAGGTTTTTAGGGCAGCAGGCGTTGAGTTAGAACCTGTCAGACGGGCAATCGAGGGTCAGATTGGTCAGGGTCCAGGAACGCCCCAAAGCCTTTGCTTTACGCCTAGGGCCAAGAAAGTTTTTGAACTGTCCCTAAGACAGGCCAAGCAGTTAAAGCATTCTTACCTAGGGACCGAGCACCTACTGCTCGGAATCCTGTCAGAAGGAAAGGGATTGGGTGTCCGCGTGCTAGAGGAGCTGGGCTTTAGCTGCAAAGCTTTAGAAGGGCAACTCCGCACTGCAATTGTCCAGAGCAGTGTGTGATTGTCTTGCTCATTCAGGTTGGACCATGATTTAAACCTTCACAGGAGAGACTTTGAAGGGGGATCTTCAAGCGTGATGAATCCTAACTGGTATTGGAGTTTATTGAATAATCTTCTCATAATGTTCCACGACCGGAAATGGGTCGTAAAAATGGTGCAGGAGAGAACGCCACGTTTGGTATTCTGCTGATCGCCGAAACCCCACCGTGTGATTTTCCAATGTTTCCCAGTTCACAAGGAGAAGATAACGATTGTCAGTTTCTAGACAGCGCTGGAGTTCGTGGGACATGTATCCCGGCATAGAAGCAATAATGCTGGAGGCTTTGGCGAAAGCGGATTCAAATTCAGTTTTCAAACCCGGTTTAATATCTAAAATTGCAACTTCCAGAATCATAGTCAAATACTATCTGAATAAATTTTTATGCTGAATTGCGCTGCTTGAACAGGATTCTAAATCTTCTGACAGGTGGAGATTCTTCGTCCAGATAATCTTCAAATTGCGCTAGCGATAACCCGTAATCGACAAAGGTCATTGCCTCATCTTCGGTCAGCGGGTAAGGTATTGGACCATAATCGTCTTGACGGTCTCTGCCTCGACAAATCACCAGGAGTTGGCCTCCCGGCGCTATAAAATTGGCAATCTGAGCGATCGCGATCTGGCGGAGTGAGGACGGGAGGACTTGCAGGGTGTAGGCTTCCACAACAAAGTCGTAGGCTTGGGTCCATGCTTTAGACGGATTCAACACATCTGCCACGATGTACTCAGCCTGGGAATGGGGAAATCGGTTTTGACACCAGGCGATCGCCGAGGCCGAAATATCAAACCCAACCACCTTGAATCCGCGTCTGCACAATTCCTCAACATCGTCTCCCAATCCACAACCGATCTTCAACGCCGTTTTTCCTTGACCCTCAATCTGGTTGGCATCGAGCCACTGCACCAAGTTGGGGTTGGGGTGCATATCTGCCCAAGGAACGGTGGCATTTCCGGCGATCGCCTCTGCATAAAGGCGCTCGAACCACTCGGTCGGTTTTCCGGCCTGGGTATATTGCGCTGCAAGGGTTCTAGCATAAGTTCGAGTCTCAGTCATCGTTCCCCTTACTTTGCTTCATGCTCGCCTTTCAACGCTACGGTTAGGCATCGCGGTGGACGATCTGCGGCGAAAAAGCTGGAGTGCAAACTGCAATATATTCGGCACCGTCGGGTCCGGGTGTACTGTAGCGCACCCACTCCCCACGACTGACCATGACGGCTTGTCCAGCCAGCACATCCAACACCTTTTCTTTCGTTTCAACTCGCAAGCAGCCTTGGAGGACTACCGTATATTCGTCAAACTCTGGGGTTTGTCCAGGTTCGCTCCAGCCGCTGGGGCTTTGCATTCGAGCAATACTGATGGTCTCCGTGCGGGAGTTGACCCGTCCGATAAATTCTTCGATGGTTTTGGGCGGATGACCTACTGCCTCAATTTTAGTTGATGTGTCGATCAAAGTGGCCATTGATGAAACCCTTCCGCGATAGGAACAATCTGCTTTTTGCGCGTTTCAGCCCAGATTATCGGTTTGAGCAATCCGAAACGTCAATGGGTATTTAGGGTTTTATCCCAATCAAGAGGGCCATTTCTAGCCACTTCCAGTAACAGTCTACGTCCTCGAAGCCAATATCCCGGAACCATTGCAACTGCGTTTCTACATCCAGCAAAATGTTTGATTGATCGTCAGGATGTTCGCTAATGCCGATTGCCACTCGAAACTGTTCATGGACTTTTGCATTAGGAGAGGCCACATGTTCTAGGTTACAAAAGATACCGCCTGGTTCTAGCAAGGCAAATATTTCCTGGTAGAGCGATCGCTTCCGTTCATGGGTGAGGTGATGGAT
>JBAVRC010000301.1:0-2020 GCA_049694615.1 Thermosynechococcaceae cyanobacterium
TCTCATTGCCCAGATCATTTACTTCATGGGCAATCGCGTTTGTCCGCAACCCGACATGGGCCTGATGCTATGGCCACCTCACCTGATGGCGGTTTGTATGCGCTGTTATGGAACCCTGATGGGGTTAGTCGTCATGCGGTGGCTCGTCAGTCGTGCCAGCGGTCGCGAGGGGTACTGGTTACCTCAATATGGTGGCTGGGGGCTGGTTGTTGCGATCGGGTTTTGCCTCATCTATCCCGCCGAACTCTGGGCCCAAAACTGGGGATGGTGGGGCTATGACAATGGCATCGTCACCGCCTTCGGGTTAGTAGCTGGCCTGGGGTTAGGGGCCTACATCATGCCGTTGCTCCATGAACCGCACCGTCCCTAAATCCCCCACCTGGATGGCCCTGTGTATTGGGAATTCGCGCCTGCACTGGGCCTTATGGACCGATGACCAATTGCAGCACACGTGGCATACGCCTCACCTAAAACAACCGTTTCAGGTCTTTTCCCAGGAGCTATTTGAGGCTGGGCAAGATTCCCCAGCCTTTCAGGCGGTCTCTCAACTCGACTACGATTCATGTCCCGAACTGTGGCTCGCCTCCGTGGTTCCGGCTCAGGACAAGCTATGGGAGGCTTATCCCCATTTGACGGTGGTGACCTTTGCTGATATCCCCATCCCCGACCTGTATCCCACCCTGGGGATTGATCGGGCGATCGCCCTTTGGGGGGCCGGAGTACACTACGGTTGGCCCGTACTGGTCCTAGATGGCGGCACAGCGTTGACCTTAACGGGAGCCGATGGGGAAGGACGGTTTGTCGGCGGGGCTATTCTGCCGGGATTGCAACTCCAAGCGCGATCGCTCCATGGAGAGACCGCCCAACTCCCCTTGATCGAGTGGCCGGAGTGTCTGCCAAACCCCTGGGCGAAGGATACAGTTACAGCCCTTCAAAGCGGCATTTTGTATACGGCGATAGCAGGTTTAGCCACAACCCTAGGGCAATGGTGCCAAGCCTACCCCAACAGTCCCATTATTCTCACGGGTGGGGATGGAGCCGTGTTGGCCAACTATTTGCGTCAATGGCAACAACAGAATCCCAGCCGATTGCCAGGGTACCCATTGCAGACGGATCCCTATCTTATATTTCGAGGTTTAGAGAGCTTGAGACAACGCAGGCGAGGCGAAACGCCGTGATCAGGACCCAGAAATTCATCAAATCTAAAATAAATAGGAGATATTGGAAGCTAGACGGCAATTAGCCGCTACTTTATAGAGATGGATAGGGTTTAAAGAACATATATCTTAATAAATTAAATGGCGTTGCCGTCCAAAAATGTGACAACAACGCCAGTTTCCTGTGTCCAAGTGTTCCGAAACTAACGAGGATTGGATTGTTCGAGTTCAGTTCTTAGCCTCGGCTGAGGAAAAACATCGGATCGACGGCCCCTTGGCCAGCTGGACGAATCTCAAAATGGCAGTGAGGTCCAGTGCTACGACCTGTAGTTCCCATGTAAGCAATCAGCTCACCCTGATTCACCACCATACCGACTCGTGCCGTAATGCTGTTGTTATGGGCATAGAGCGTTTGGCTCCCGTCGGGATGACGAATTTTGACCAAATTGCCGTAGCCACCATCGTTCCAACCCGCGCTAACCACAACGCCAGCGGCAGACGCCACAATGGGGGTGCCAATCGGTGCGGCAATGTCGATGCCACGATGCATCCGACCCCAACGCCATCCATAGCCAGAGGTAAAGGCACCCTTCGCAGGCCAAATGTACTGCTGAAGGCCATTATTAACGCCTGTCATGGATGGCAAAAACTGTTCGACAGCAGCCAACGGCGGCAAGTCCAACGTCAGTGCCGGCGGAAAAACAGCTCGACGGGCGATCGCCACCGTCATGGTTCCGGTTCCGGCGTACCCCTTGGCCTGGTTGAGCTTGTTAGGCCGCATTGCAATGGGTTGAGCCGTCGAGGGCGATGCATCTTGATAAATCTCACCTGTGGTTGGTGTTGAGGGAAGCGGAACGGCTCCC
>JBAVRC010000302.1:0-1956 GCA_049694615.1 Thermosynechococcaceae cyanobacterium
ATGCTGATCCGGTTCCAGAAGAATTGGATCTGGGTCCGTACTGGCTGATCATACTGTCCACAAACTTGCGGGCTTCCCCTTCAGTCACAGCGCCTTTTTCGGCCAAATGCTCTGCGATCGCATCAGGCCCCATACGCAGTTGCGTCAAGGTCTCTTCGCGCTTGATTGGATCCTGAATGGCCTCGACCAAGGAGGTCGTTGCCCCTAGGGTGACATGAAAGCCTTTCTTTAAAAAATCGATAGGAGTCTCTGAAGTCATCGCACACCATTCTCTAACCCTGATACCCTATAGGGTACTCATCTTCTGTTTGTGCTGACAACTGCTACCCCATACCGCCATGAGCGATCGCTATATTTCGTGGACCGAGTACGACCAAACCATTGAAAAGTTAGCCGTTGAGATTTACCAATCCAACTGGACGTTTAACCAAATTGTCTGTCTGGCCAAGGGGGGACTCAGGGTGGGCGATGTTTTTTCGCGCCTATTCGACCTTCCTCTCGCCATCCTCTCCACCGCCTCCTATGGCGGTCCTGATAAGCAACTGCGAGGGTCCATCACCTTCAGTCGCGATCTCGCCATGACCACTGCCAGCCTGGGCAACCGCGTCTTGGTGGTCGACGATTTGGTCGATTCCGGTGTCACCCTGCAAAAAACGCTGGTTTGGTTGGATCGTCACTATGGTTTTTACATTGACGACCTGCGCACGGCTGTACTTTGGTATAAAGCTTGCTCTATCTTTACGCCCGACTATTACGTGGAATACTTGCCGGACAATCCCTGGGTTCATCAACCCTTTGAACCTTACGAAAAACAAACCCCCGCCGAACTAGCCCAGCGTTTAACGGTGGGTGCAGAGGCTGAAGGGGCTTAGTTGGGATGAAAATAGTCGTAAATCTGTTGGGCTAAACGAGGGCCGATGGTGGGTACACTCGCCAACTGTTCTGGGGTGGCTTCGCGGATATAATCGATGGACCGAAACACCCCCAGGAGTTGTTTTTGGCGCTGGTGACCTAGTCCGGGAATCTCGTCGAGGCGCGATCGCCGCATGCGTTCGGTGCGCTGTTGGCGATGGAAGCTGACCGCAAAGCGATGGGCTTCATCCCGCAGGCGTCGCAGGAGTTGGACACCAGGTTGTTCGGGGTCGGTGACTAATGGGGTCGAGGCTCCGGGGAGAAAGATTTCTTCCCGTTGTTTGGCCAGACTGATGACTGTGAGGTTGTCCATCAGGCCCATTTGGGTCAGAATGGCCACCACTGCCGACAGTTGCCCCTTCCCGCCATCGATCATCACCACATCGGGCCAATCTACCGTGTCCTTGGGTGTGGGCTGGGTAGACGGGTTGGAGTCCCGGAATCGCCGTTGCAGGATTTCCGCTAAGCTGGCAAAGTCATCGGAATGGCCTGCTTTCACTTCAGGGTTGCGGATTTTATAGCGGCGATAATGTTGTTTCGCTGGAAGTCCGTCAATAAACACCACCCTGGAGGCCACGGCATCGGACCCCTGAATGTGGGAAATATCGTAGCCTTCAATGCGATGGGGCAGATCCGGCAGATCCAACAGGGCGGCGAGGTCTTCCATGGCAGCGGTATTGCGATCGCGGGTTTTCTGGGTGCGGGCGAGTTCGTACTGGGCGTTGCGCTCCACCATTTCAATCAAGTCGGCTTTGGTCTGGCGCTGGGGACACAGAACAGAAACTTTGCGGCCTTTGCGATCGCCCAAGTAATTGGCCAGGATATCCCCATCGGGGAGTTCGGCTTGAACCAGGATTTCCACCGGGATTTCCACGGGGTCGGCACTGGCATAATGTTCTTCCAGCACACGCTGCAAAATTTGCCCCACCGTCCCAGACTGGGCCTCGGCGACAAACCCTAAACGGCCCACCAAGCGTCCGGCCCGGATCTGAAAGAGTTGCACACAAGCGGTGTGATCGTCGCTGGACAGGGCGATCGCATCAC
>JBAVRC010000303.1:0-3173 GCA_049694615.1 Thermosynechococcaceae cyanobacterium
GAGCACCAGATCAGCAATTTCCAGCGATCGCAGTGCCTGCAAAAACATCGCCGGAACCTGTCGCACAAACCCCAGCAAACCATTGAGTGCGCCCTGGAACCAAGCCCAGGCACGGGCCACCGCATTGGCGCGTTTGAGGTTATTCCAAATTTCCTCCTGACTAATCAGCTTCATAAAGCCGCCGATCAGGGTGTCTGCATTACGCGGAACCGGCTCACCGGTGATCGGATCCTGACCCAGCACCGCTTTCAATAAATCGTAGCCGCGTGTTTGCGAGGCCAATTGGGCTAACGGTCGCAGAATGGCATCTTTAATGAATTGAATAATGCCAGCGACCATACTGCGACCAAAGCTGATGATGCGATCAATCGGTTCTGTAAAAATGCGCCGTGCCCGATTCCACACGCCCCCCAGGTTAAAGATGTCGCGCCAACTGAGGGAATCCAAAAAGCGATTGATGGCATCCCGGATCATGCTTCCCGTCATGCCCAGTGATCGCAGTTGCTGTTCCACCCAGTTGCCAATCCGATCAAAAATGCCGTAACGCTCCAGTGCCTGTACAATCAACCCACCACCGGGCAAGAACTCGACCAGCGCCCGCAGAATATTGGCGGCACTGCGATCGACCGTGCTCATGTTGATTGGGTTCACCCCCAGGATGATGGTGAACATGCGGAAGCCAGGGATTAGATTGGCCTTGTCGGCAAAGTAATCCAGGGCATCGCTAATGCCCAAGCGTTGCACCTGTACGGGGGCTTGTTGGTTGACGGCGATCGCCTCACGACGCTGAACAGCGGCTCCCTGCTGAATGGTATGGGTCAGTTCATGGGCAATCAGTTCCCGGCCCTGCGGTTGCTCTGGTTGAAATTGGTCGCGACCAAAAAAGATTTGGTTGCCCACGGTGAAGGCTTGCGCGTTGACCTGGCGATTTAACCGGGCGGCGCGATCGCCCGTATGAATTTTGACCTGGCTGAAGTCCGCCTGGAATCGAGGTTCCATGAAGCGGCGCACGCTAAGGGGCAGCGGTGAACCTGCTGTGGTGCTATTTTGAATCTCGGCGGCAACGTTGGAGGCCACATCGGGTTGCCCCTCTACTTTACGTCGAATCAGATCGGCTGATTGTCGTTGCGCAAAAATGCCAGAATCAGCAAACCGGGTAATGTAGGGAGATTGTAATTTGCGCTGAAGTTTCCGATCTTTTTCTTCTGGTTTGATCTCTGGTTTAATCTGCCGGAACATGCCCCCGCTGGCCGTTCTCACATAACCCACAGACCCTTCTGGAATGGCCATCCGCATGACTCGTTTGGCGGTCGCATCGGCCTCCATTTCCGCCGGATCTTTAGGAGAAGAGACCTTCATCGCCGTTTGCAGTCGCATCCCGTTTGAGGTGGTGGCGATCTTGGAGCTGGCGACGATCTTTGGGGGGGTGATGGACTTTGCGACAGAGCTTGCCTTTACAGTAGTCATTGCCTTGCGCTGCACTCGTCCTGAAGCAGCAGCTGGCTTTGACACAGTCGCTGCTCGGTTGACAATTTTGGTCTGCACAGATTCCAAGGCCAATGGCTCCTGACAGGGCAAAAATTACATGCAGCAAAGACTATGCGGTTCTCCCTTCTTTTAACAACTCTCGACGAATGCCTTCTTCAATGTCTCCCAGTAAAATTGTAGTATGATTTCGGCTCAACGCTTTTAACGAAGCGTAACGCACTACATTCATGATAGTTCCGCCCGACAGTTCGGCTTTTTCAGCCACCCCGTTCAGATCAATTTTGTCCTCCAATGTCGCTTTTGCAGAAAAGGCGTTTTCCCAAATGCGGAGCCGCTCAGCTGGTTTCGGCATGGGGAAGGGGACGACCGATTGAAAGCGACGAATAAAAGCATCGTCAATATTGCCTTTGAGGTTAGAGGCCAGAATTACCACGCCGTTAAATTCTTCAATCCGTTGTAGTAAAAAGCTAATTTCCTGGTTGGCATAGCGATCGTGTGAATCATCGACCTTTGTACGCTTGCCAAACAGGGCATCGGCTTCATCAAAAAATAGAATCCACTGCTTATACTCCGCCATGTCAAAAATTCTGGCTAAGTTCTTTTCAGTTTCTCCGATATATTTTGAAACAATCATGCTCAAGTCAATCTTGTAAACGTCACAGCCACAGTGTTTTCCCAGTAAACAGGCCGAAAATGTTTTGCCAGTTCCA
Organism: Thermosynechococcaceae cyanobacterium; assembly: GCA_049694615.1. GTDB lineage: Bacteria > Cyanobacteriota > Cyanobacteriia > Thermosynechococcales > Thermosynechococcaceae > JAAURS01. Next base: position 2,199 of record JBAVRC010000303.1, read on the forward strand.
GGCGGGCCATAGAACAAACTGGTAAAGCCCGGTCGCAACTTTTGCTGCATGTCCCAATCCTGGAGCAGTGTTTGTCCGTGCAAAATCCAGTTTTTGATTTCTTCTAATTGCTCCAGCGTCGAAAAAGGCAATATCAGTTGCTGCCAATCTAATTGTGTTTCAATTAAACGAGCCGGAAATTCGCTATTAAAGTTTGGCTTTCGTTCAATGCCAGTGGTTAACCGATAGAGACATTCTCGCGAAATCACTAAAGCACCACTGAGCAACGGTTCGCCAGGGGCAACTGGAGCCAGGTGCAACAGGTTGAAACGGGCAAAGGGATGGTTGCCCTCAAACAAGCGCATGAGTTTGAAGCGAGTTGAGAGGCGATCGCCCGTCAGCAAAAAGGCGGCGGTTTCCCCAGTGGGAATGAAGCCCCCGTGGGTGCTGCCCTGGAGGCCGCCAAACTCGGTAAATCCCCGTTCGATCGCCTCGTTCTTGACCCACAGCACATCCAACAATTGTGGACGGATGTGCGGCATCAGCGCCAGCAAAATCATCAGGCGCTCAGCACTGGAAAAATGGTGTTCCCGGATAAAGCGGGCGTACTCTGAAGGACTCTGACTGAGGTCGGGTGGGGGAATTTCTAAAGCTTCATCTGGTTTGCCCAATTCGTCTGGTTTGCCCAACCCATCTGTTTTGCCAAAATAAACTTGCAAGCGTGTATCCAGAACGGTCGCGAACCAATCCAGTTCGCGCTCCAGGTCGTGGGCATTGGCGGTTAGGGGTTCAACCATTCGGTATAGATGGGGTGGGGCATCCAGGCAAATTTGACAATGCCGATTGACCAGGGCAGGTCGTTTAACAAAACATCAAAGGTCTGGGGTTCAACCTGGAGATGCCAACCCTCTTCGGTTTGCCGCAGCAGACCAGGACGTTGCAAGAAGGAGGTGCGTAACCCAGCCACAGAGGTGCTCTTTAAGGCGCTCCAGTAGT
>JBAVRC010000304.1:0-7578 GCA_049694615.1 Thermosynechococcaceae cyanobacterium
CCTCGAAGACGGTCGGGGCAAGAAAACCCAAGGGTTGCGTTAAATCTGCCCTGCGCCAATGCCCATGGCCTAAGGCATGGGACCACGCCCAAAACAACTTGACATTCGGAAATGTGCGACAGAGGTAGGCTTCATCTGGGCCTAAAATTTGGGCTGCACCGCCACTAAAAGATGCACCACCGCTGGGATCTTGGATGGAGTACATGAAAGCAAAGGTGTGTCCGGTTTCCGGCACCGTGACCCGATAGTACCACCCCTCAAAAAAGCGATCGCGACCCTTCCAATGAAAGCCGCTGTGGGGAGTTTGCCGCAGGTTAATCGAGGCGAGATGGGACTTGATCACGGTTCATTTGTTCGATTTCGATGGCTTCATATAAGGTGCGAAAGTTGCCTTCGCCAAACCCTTGGACCTGCGATCTCCGCTCGATTAGCTCAAAAAAAAAGTAGGTTGCGCAAAAATCGGCGGCGTAAAAATTTGGAGCAGGAGCGCATCCGGCACCTCTGGTTGCCAATCCACTAAAACCTGCTGGGCTTGAACTGCTTGTATTTCTGCCGATGACAACAAGGGTCTCAACCGTTGGGCAAGTCGCTGCCTAAGCTGGGTGTAGTAGGCGTTGGGAATGGCTAAAAAAGACTGTCCCATCCGTCGCATTTGAGCCACTGCCTGGAGAATATGATCGGTGTGTAAGGCAATATGCTGAATCCCCGAGCCTCGATTCGCATCTAAAAAGTCCTGGATTTGGGAATTCGCCGAGGTCGGTTCATTAATATTGAAATACAGTTGACTGTTCGGCAGGCTTAGAACCTGACTTTTCAGTCCCGAATATTCGGTTTGAATATTGAACGTCTGTTGAACTTGGAAGCCAAATAGGTGGCGATACCAGTCAATGGCCTGATTTAACATGCCAACAGGAACGTTCAAAACCACATGATCGATGTGAGTCAAGGTCGGTTGCAGGGTTTTTTCTGGTGCTTGTTTGGCCCCTTGACCAAAGACCACATCGCAAAAAGACACTGAAGCGGTATTTTCAATTAAGGTGTGGTTAAGAGATCCCCAGCCGGAAATCTGGGTCCACTTCAGATTCCCTGTCGGTAATTGATGATGAAAAATGGCCTGATTCTTAGGCTCAACCTTGGCTAAAAAGGGTTGGATGGCTTCGACCCGCAAGGCAATATCGACAACGCCTGGTGGGTGAGAGGCTAAGTAGTCGAAAACTGGACTGTCATGGGTGAGAGGAGAAGACAGGACAAAATAAATCGAACCGCTTTTAAGAACTTCCGTATCGGTATGGGCGTCCTTAAAGTGACTTGATCGCTGGAATCCCATTTTTTCGATCAAATAATTCCGATACTGGGCAGTATCTTCAACGAAAAAGTGAATGTGGTCAATATCCATGATCAAAGCGCTCATTTCATCCACTGACGCGAACTTATCGTCAACTTTAAGCCTGCTGCCAACGTGTTGCAGATGAGCACAGGCCTCATTCTAACCCAGAGAACCCAGGATCCAATGCTCAATAGCCCCCTTTGACGCACATCGGGGGTAAACTGTGCCATGCACCCCTTGACGTACCAGGAAATCATTCAGGCCACCTGTGGTTCATTGATCGGCAGTTTCAAGTTTCCTCAGGCACAACCCATGCTCCCCCGCCCCCATGGATAATCCCCCTCGATCGCCCATAGCAACATCACGCTTTGCCCAGCTTGGGCGTTGGATTACGCAACATAAAACGCTGACGCTGAGCCTGTGGATCGGCTTAATGGTCCTCAGCTTGATGTTAAGTCCATCCCTGGAGTCCTCTCTGAAAGGGGCATGGATGACCTACGAGGGGGGTGAAGCTAGACAAACAGAACTGCAATTGCAGCAAGAACTCCAACTTGCGTCCGATCCGCTCACGGTGGTCTTTCAGGGGCGTCCGCATCAATCCTCGACTCAAATGCGCCAGGACGTCGCGACTTTGGTGGCACAGATTCGGGGCGTGTCCGGTGTGCGTTCCGTACTCAGTGCTGCTGAACATCCCGAATACCGTAGTGCCGACGGTCAGGTGGAGTATGCTGTGCTCAACCTCAATCCCAATGCAGTGGAGACAGCCGCTACGATTGATGACATTGAGGCGCGCCTGCATCAAAATGCAATCCAGGGGTTACAGACCTTTGTGAGCGGTAAAGCGATTGTGGATCGAGAGGCACAGCGCATTAGTAAAGCCGATTCCAGTCGCGCTGAGTTATTAGCGTTGCCCCTGACCCTGGTGGCCATGCTGTTTGTCTTTGGGTCGGTGGTGGCGGCCAGTCTTCCCGTTGCCATGGGAGTGCTGAGTGTTTCAACGACCTTTGGCTTGCTCTATTTTGTGGCGCAGCAGATGCCTCTATCGGCGTTAGCCCTTAATTTCAGTAGCATGTTGGGTTTGGGACTGGGCATCGACTATTCATTGCTGATAGTCAATCGATTTCGGGAGGAATTGCAGTCTGGTTCGCCGCAGCAAGCTGCCATTCGGACGGTGGCAACGGCGGGGAAAGCGGTCTTTTTCTCTGGGTTGATTGTCTGTATCAGTCTGGTTTGTTTGCTGCTTTTTCCCATTGCGCTGTTGCAATCCATGGGCATGGCTGGCTCGTTGGTGGTTATCCTATCGGTAGCCGTTGCACTGACGGTGTTGCCTGCACTGCTGGTGTGGATTGGACCTCGGATTCATTGGGGCAGTCGTTGGATTCGTCCCCTGAATTTTAAGGGGAATGTCTGGATGGCGATCGCCCGTCAAGTCACGCGCCACAGTTGGCTAGCGGTGATCAGTGTCTGTGCTGCGATCGCTGTTCTCACCGCCCCGTTCTTCAATATCCACTTTGGGCTGGGCGATGCCAGTGTTTTGCCCAAATCCATTCCCGCTAGACAGGCGGTTGAAGTCATCCAGCAAGCCTTTGGCGTGGGCGAGCCGTCGCCAATTTTACTGATGGTGCAAACACGAGAGAAAGGCGATCGCATTCTGGCCGCGCCCCACATTGACACCCTATATCGGCTGGTGCAGCAGCTCAAAACCGATCCTCGCGTTGCCAAGGTCAGTAGTCTGGTCAACCTCGATCCGCAGCTCGGCTTATCGGACTATCAGCAACTGTATGGAATGTCTAAGGCTCAACTACCCAAGCCCATCGCAACGGCCATGGACGCTTACAGTAGCCGCTCCACCACCTTAATTTCCATCACCAGTCGCACCGCCAGTCATGCCCCAGCATCTCATCAGCTTGTGACAGAACTGCGGCAGTTGTCTTTCGATGGACTCAGGGTGAAGGTCGGCGGTCAATCGGCCAGCGAGATCGATACCCTGCAAGAAGTGAGTCGTCGATTTCCGCTGATTCTAGCAGCCATCATGGTTGTCACCTTTGCGGTCCTCTGCCTGTTGTTCCAGTCCATTGTGCTACCCCTCAAAGCCATTTTAATGAACTTTCTTTCCATTGGCGCATCCTTTGGGGCCTTGGTTTTTGTCTTTCAAGAGGGTCACTTCAAAGAATGGCTCAACTTCGATCCGCTGGGGTACTTGGATATTCTGTTGCCCCTCGTCTTATTTTGTGTCGTGTTTGGCCTCAGTATGGACTATGAAGTGTTTCTGTTGACCCGCATCAAGGAGAGCTATGATCGCTGCGGCAATAATACCCAAAGTGTGGTTGAAGGGTTAGAGCGGACGGGGTGGATTATCACCAATGCGGCGTTGTTAATGATAATTGTCACAGGTGCTTTTGCCTTAACCCGTATCATTTTTATGAAAGCCTTGGGAGTCGGAATTGCCTTGGCTATTTTGTTAGATGCAACCTTGATTCGGGTCATTTTGGTCCCAGCGACCATGCACCTGATGGGGCAATGGAATTGGTGGTCGCCGTCATTTCTCCGCTTGGACAAGGTAAAAATTAGTCACTAAAGTTCCAGATAAACCTAGAACGGCTGGCTACCCCGATCTAAAGTGCTTCAAACTGCTGCCAGCACAGGTATAACGCCCTCGGCACATGAAAACAGCCCTTCCACTTGCCGCCTTTAAGGTTAAGCAACACCTCGCCGCGACGGTTGAGGTAGCCAAACCATTCGCCATATTCCGGATCAGGAAAGTGAGACCAGGTATAGTCGTGCAGTTTTTGGTACCAGTCCCAACAATCTGAACGACCCGTCAAACGGAATCCCATGGCCAAGGCCACCAGCGTTTCTAGGTGAACCCACCATAACTTTTGATCCCATTCCAACTGTTGCGGCGGGTGGCCCTTAATATCCATAAAGTAAAACAGGCCGCTGTACTCGGCATCCCAAGCAAAGTTGAGGATACTCAGCACCCTATCGACGGCTTGATTGAGGGTTTGGGTATCGTTGCGACGACGGGCAATCTCCATCAAGAACCACATGGCCTCAATGCCGTGGCCGGGGTTAATCAGCCGCCCTTCAAAACAGTCGATGCGGGAGCCATCCGGTGCAACGTGCTCTAACATCAAGCCAAGCTCGGTCTCTCGGAAATCGGTCATCACTTCGTGAACTGTGGCGTCTAATACCGACTCCAACGTGGCTGCGGGGAGGAGCCAATCCATTTCTAAGGTCAGGTTGGCTAAAATCATGGGCACCGCCAAAGACTTCATGGGGCGTGTCCCCGGATAGGCTTTGGTATAAATGCCTTTGGGGTTGTCTTGACGGCGCAAAACGTTGTGGTAGGCTTGCAGCGCCACATCCTTGGCCCAAGCTTCGCCAGAGGCCAGTGCATACTTGCTAAAGGCCATCGCCGCAAAGCAGTCGGAAAAGATATTGTAGGGTTGTACTAGCGGTTCCCCGGTGCGGGTGAGGGCGAAGTACCAGTTACCCTCGGCGTCGCGACCCCGTTCGGCCAAGAAATGAGCACCATGGGCCGCAATCTTGAGCCAGTCGGCCCTAGGCTCGATCTGGTTATAGAAGGTCGAGAACATCCACACCTGACGGTTTTGCAGCCAGATGAACTTGTCGGTGTCGTACACCTGACCTGTGCGATCCAGACAGGTAAAATAACCGCCACAGTCCCAATCGACGGAGTTTTTTTCCCAAAAGGGGATGACATCCTGGAGCAGGGCGGTTTTGTACTGTTCGGCTAGGGCGTTGAAGTTTAGGTTCATCCATCCCCTCCAGGGGTGCAAGGCAAACAGGGTTTATTATCCCTTTGCGATGCCAACCGGGCAAGGGTGATGCTGACGGACCGCTTCGCTAAAGCTGCCCTAGGGCGACCCAATACTACACGGATAAGAAACGATTGACATTGCACCAGCCCCCCAGTCCCCCAAAGTTGGGGGGCTGGGGGGCCGAGTGTAAGGATGGGATAGGTGTTTAACCGAGCAGTATTGCAGGACGACCTATCTCCGCAGCGTAGGATAGACTGACCCTAGTCCCCTAGAGCATCCTATGTCCCGCGCTTTCTGGATTACGTTATTTATTGCCTTTGCCAATGCCCTCAGCTTTACCATTCTGATTCCGATTTTGTATCTCTATGGGAGGCAGTTTGGTCTCAGCGATTTGCAAACCAGCTTACTGTTTGCCATTTATGCGGTGGCTCAATTTATTTCGACCCCCATTATCGGTAAGTTATCTGATCGGGTGGGCCGCAAACCCTTACTGATCATCAGTTTGGTTGGTACCGTTGTCGCCAATTTTTTGGCCGGAACCGCTGGCAGCGCGGCCATGCTTTTTTTTGCGCGTTTCTTGGATGGGATTACGGGGGGCAATGTCTCAGTGGCCCAGGCCATTGTCTCCGATGTCACGCCAATGGAGCAACGGGCTAAAGCCTTTGGTTTGTTTGGTGCTGTAACCTTTGGCCTAGGGTTTATTCTCGGTCCTATATTGAGTTTGATTTCCCAACAATTTTCCTTGGGAGCCGGATTTCTAGCGTCCAGTGCGATCGCCTTCATCGCCCTCATTTTAACCATTGTGGCACTCCCAGAAACCTTGAAGACCAAAGCGGCAAAGGCGGAAAAATGGTGGGATATTGGCTTGAGCAATTTGGTCACCGGATTAGTGATGCCGAAAGTAGGAATTTTATTTTTTATTAACTTTTTAATTGGCATGACCTTTACGATTTTTACCTTTGCCTTTCAGCCCTACTACATCCATATCCTGCATCAAGACAGTACCTCTTTGACGTTACTGTTCGTGGCCTTTGGGATCAGTGCAGTGGCCATGCAGTCGAAAGGAATTGCTTGGCTGTCTCAGCGGTTCAGTCTCATCCAAATCTTATTTATGGGTCTATTGGTGCGGAGCTTGGCCTTTTTACTCATGCCAACAGTGCCCAATATGGTCTATTTTGTCTGTCTAAGTTTAATTTTTGCGGTGTTTAATGCACTGGTTCAACCCATGATCACCACGCTGATTTCCTTGAATGCGAGGCCGGAAGTGCAAGGGACCGCGATGGGGCTAAATGCCTCCTATTTGAATGTGTCCAATGCCTTTGGTCCCGTGATTGCGGGAATGATTGTGCATCAGTCTAACCCCGCCACCTACAGTTATCCGCTTTATTTGGCTGGGGGGTTGACTTTTTCGGTCTTGCTCTTTGCCATTGCCCAGCGCCGCCAATATGCCCCGGTGCAGGATGCAACCTAACCCATCGGGAGAAGACGCGCTATATTGAGTGGTTGGTTCGGTTTTAGCGGGAGTAACAACAGTGGCGCATACAATTGTGACGGATGTTTGCGAGGGCGTCGCGGATTGCGTGGATGCCTGTCCGGTGGCTTGTATCCACGAAGGGCCAGGGAAGAATACCAAGGGAACAGATTGGTACTGGATTGACTTTTCCATCTGCATCGATTGTGGGATTTGTTTACAAGTCTGTCCGGTGGCAGGAGCCATTGTGGCGGAAGAACGGCCTGAACTCCAAAAGACGCCTGCCTAATCGCTAGTGAGAGGGGCAGCTTTTTTGCGTCGGCGAATTGAAGCTGATAGGATGAGACTCGGTTCAATTCTGGAGTTTGAGCGCGCCGGATGTCCAATGCCCCGTTGCTGTCTGTTCAATCGGTCCATGCCGGGTACGTTCCGGGTTTAGATATTTTGCAAGGGACCAATCTGTCCGTTCATCCGGGCGAATTGGTTGCGATTATTGGTCCCAATGGGGCGGGAAAGTCCACCCTCGCCAAGTGTATTTGCGGGTTGGTGCCCCCGCATACCGGGCAGGTTTTGTTTCAAGGCCAAAATGTTGCGGGCCTGAAGCCCAATGAAATTGTCACCCATGGGATGTGCTATGTGCCCCAAATTGCCAATGTATTTCGGTCGTTAACGGTGGAAGAAAACCTGGAAATGGGGGCATTTGTACGCACTGTGCCCTTGGGGCCGTTGAAGCAAACCATCTACGATGCCTTTCCCAAGTTGGCAGAGCGTCGCCATCAGCAAGCAGGGACGCTCTCGGGCGGGGAGCGTCAAATGTTGGCCATGGGGCGAGCAATGATGCTGGACCCCAAGCTGTTGATTTTAGACGAACCCTCCGCTGCCCTCTCGCCGATTTTAGTGGATGAAATTTTTGCCAAGATCCGCGAGATCAATCGCAATGGGGTTTCTATTATTTTGGTGGAACAAAATGCCCGGAAGGCACTCTCAATGGCGGA
>JBAVRC010000305.1:0-3607 GCA_049694615.1 Thermosynechococcaceae cyanobacterium
CAGATTGTGGTGCAGAAATTTCGCAATCGAGTGGATCACTATGGGGATGATGTCATGGAAACCGCTTGTGGACTCCACAATTTCCGACTCACCCATCGGCACCTGTGCAATCAACCTGTCAAAGCAGCCTGATCAAGGGTAGGGAAAGCAAAAAGAGAAGGAGATGGGGATAAAAAAGAACAGGATTTTGAGAATGTGCATGGACTATTTACTCATTTTATAGTTTCCTACTATTTCCGATAAAGTTTATTGCATCGGGCAGAGATGGCACCGTATCAGCCGTTGCCCAAGCGCTGATTGCTACTCCAAAGATGCTGGGAATCATTCCACGGGGAACCGCCAATGACTTTGCCTCAGCTCTGGGCATTCCCTCTGGTATTCCGGCAGCCTGCGATGTCCTGATCCATGGCACCCCTCGGCGGATCGATACGGCTCAGTGCAACGATCTCGCCATGATTTTGCTAGCGGGGATTGGGTTTGAAGCCGAAACGGTAGAACGTGCCAACCGAGCTGCTAAGACTCAATGGGGAGCATTGGCTTACATTTTGGCAGGAATCCAACAGCTGGATCGACAGGAATTGTTTGATGCCGAAATTGAAATTGCCGGTGAAAAATTTAATGTGCGGGTCAGAGCGATTACGATCGCCAATGCTGCACCGCCGACTTCAGTGCTCGCACAAGTCTTCGGACGAGTGATCCCCGACGATGGGTTATTGGAGGTGACAATTGGCACTGCCGAGACCAACCTCCAAGCGCTGGATGCGATCGCAGATTTAATGGCAGCTGCAATGTCCCAAACTCCTACCCATCGGGAAGACATCATTTGTCTTCGAACTCCGCAGATCAAAATCTCGACAGTTCCTCCTCAAAAAATTGTAATTGACGGCGAACTTGTGGGCACAACCCCGATTGAGGCGAAATGCATACCCAAGAGTTTAGCCGTGCTTGTTCCAGTCTTTTTTTTCGCGTGAACCCAATCTTGTTGAGTGCGCCAGAGATGGTCCGTGAACCGATCTCCCCTCACCACAACTCGACTGATGTTGAATGATTCACTGGCCTCAGATTTTCGCAGTCCGTCCAATTCAATGGCGGCAATCACTTTTGTACGCAGGTCGTAGCTATATGGTTGAGTCATGTTGAAGATCAAGACGGTTAACGGGGGTTCCCTATCTTACGTCTTGACCGGTTTGGCGGCTGCTATAGCCCTCTTTTGTTACTCTCACCAGAGAAAAATCTGAACCCCTCTCTAGGCAAAGATCTTTGCTGAACTCCTCCAAATTTATGAAAGTATTAGGAAATACGCGATGAAAAGCATAGGCTATAGGCTCTTCCAATCTCTGAGAATATTTTTCTCTCTCCAGAGTAACAAAAGAGGGATAGATTTGGCAGCGCAGTCGCCTCAAGACGACCGCAGCCCAGCGAGCAGATTTATCAGAGGATGCTAACCCGACAATTAAGCTGTGACAGAGCACTAGCCCTTGGGCGTGTACACAGATTTTCGTTCCTTTGGCAACCCCTTATTGAGAATGGTGCAAGATCTGAGTTAACAGGGAAGTATAAGTTTAAAGGTGTTATACCAATTCTCCTGAATAGGACTACAGATCGATAACCAGGATCTTGAAGACTAGGGCTACCTCACAAGGATCTGTAGCTATTACCTACGGAATTGGTATTACTCCATGTTCTAGTCTATTAATCCATGTTCTAGTCTATTAATATTTATGCCCCTACTGCGCCGCAAAATCCCACTCTGGTCTGTTTGGGTCGTCCCGTTCGTCTTCCTAACATTTGCTGCCGTCGGATTAGTGGGCTATCTTTCGCTCAAGAATGGTCAGCAGGCCGTCAACGATCTGGCGCAACAGTTGATGGACAAAACCAGCCAGCAGGTGGATGACCATCTGGACTCTTACCTGGCAATTCCCTTACAACTGACAAAGATGAATATCCAGGCGATCGCTGATGGCACCCTGGACATCCGGAATCCACGTACTGCTGAGCGCTACTTCTGGCGGCAATCCGTTGCTTTTCCCAGCGTGGGCTTCGTAGGATTTTCCCGACCCGATGGCACTGAAATAGGTGCCGGACGCTGGCTTTCTAGACTGGCTGTGTTGCTGTACGAAAATTTTCCGGGTCCAAACAATTCTGCTGACTATCTATCTGATATCCAGGGAAACCGGACAAAACAGTTGTGGACCTACGAATATGAACCCACAGCTCTGAACTTTTATCAAGATGCAGTCAGGGCAGGTAAACTCATTTGGACTGGGGTCGATGTGACGGGTTACCCCAACGTGAAAATCACGCCAGAGGGCCAAGCGGTAAAGACCCAAAAAAAGCTGAGCCTGGGCAACGAAGCTTACGCTACCCTATCTGCTTCGGCACCATTTTATGACAAGCAGGGGCGGCTGCTGGGGGTGATCAGCACTGATTTCCTATTAACCCAGTTGAGTGACTTCCTGCGAACCGTGAAATTTAGCCAGGGTGGGCGAACGTTCATTTTGGAACACAATCGGCAGGGGGCTCTAATTGCGAGTTCTACCCAGTCCCCAATTGCTTATCAGCAGAGGCAGGAAATAAGGCGATACACCCTTTTTGATAGTCCACACCCATTGCTCCGGGCGATCGCTCCCCATATCCAATCCCAAGCCCGCGATTTGGAGCACCATAAAAGCAAAACCTTCAAGATTGAGTACAACCAACAGCCCTACTACATCCAATTAACCCATTGGCACGATAAGGAACACGGCTTGGACTGGTTGGTGGTGGTGACAGTGCCAGAATCTGACTTTATGGCTCAGATTCATGCCAATACCCGTCAAACTGTATTGCTATGTTTAGGGGCACTAGGCATTGCGACAGGATTAGGGGTGCTGACAGCTCGCTGGGTAACACGGCCCATGAGTGACCTGAATCGAGCCTCCCAGGCGATTGCAGCAGGAGATCTTCAGCAACAGGTCGGCGATAGCCCCATCCAGGAAATTGATACGGTGCGGCAGTCATTTAATCAAATGGCGGCTCAACTCCACGCATCTTTCTCTCAAATGTCCTATACCGCCACCCATGATAAGTTAACAGGACTGAACAATCGCTTGGCGTTTCAGCAGAAGCTGACGGAATGCATTGAGCGCCATCAAGGTGGCCGCCGCAGTTTGGATCTATTTGCTGTCTTAGTTCTGGATCTAGATTTCTTTAAGCTCGTCAACGATAGTCTGGGGCACCTAGCAGGGGATCAACTACTGGTGGAAGTTAGCCAGCGCTTACAACGCTGTATTCGTACGCAGGATACGCTGGCGCGTTTTGGCGGCGATGAGTTTGTGATGCTATTAGAACCTATCAACCACCCGAAACAAGCGGTTCAGGTGGTAGAGCGGATTCTCGAAGAATTGAAAAAGCCATTTCTGTTGAATGAGAAAACCGCATTTATCAGTACCAGTGTGGGGATTGTTTTAGGCAGTGAGCAATCCCACACAACCGAGAGTCCAATGCCACTGAAATAAGGTGAATCAAAGTGCTAGAGCGGCTTTGAGAACATCTCGCGGTTTATTCATACGGGGGAAAGGCTTCGGTCTGCGTTTGACAACTCTGGGTTCAGATCGAAAGACTCTTA
>JBAVRC010000306.1:0-5110 GCA_049694615.1 Thermosynechococcaceae cyanobacterium
ACTGGGCTGCGGTTAAATCGTTTCGGTTACTGCCCACCGCGCTGACCGTTGAAAGAGGATTGATTACCCCCATCGGTCAGTTGCAGAGAGCAGCCGTTGCCGAGCGCTTTGCCACCGAAATCGAAGCCTTATACGGGAGCAATCCGCCGGAGAAACCCAAACCCCTCGCCCCCCCGCCGCCCCCCTTGGAGAACGAGGCTTGCCCCGTCTTTGCTCAATCCCTGAATCCCAAATTTACGACCTAGCTGAGGGTGCGCCTTATGTTAAAACCATTCCGAACCGCTGCTGTACTCGGTGCAGGTGTGATGGGAACCCAGATTGCCGCCCATCTTGCCAATGCAGGCTTAACGGTTCATTTACTCGATATTGCGGCCACGTCGGGGAACAAGAATGCGGTGGTTGAAGCGGCCTTTAAGAAGGGGCAGAAGCTATCGCCGCCGATTTTTTTTACCGACCCGATGGCTCACCGCATCACCCTTGGTAACTTTGAGGAGCATTTCCATCGCCTTGCTGAAGTGGACTGGGTGATTGAAGTGGTCGTGGAAAATTTAAAGATTAAGCAAGACCTGATGGCTCGATTGGAGGGTGTGGTTCGCGAGGATGCCGTGATTTCCACCAATACCAGCGGCCTACCCATTCAGGCGATCGCCCAGCTTTGCACCGAATCCTTCCGCAAGCGTTTTTTAGGGACACACTTTTTCAACCCGCCGCGCTACCTCAAATTGCTGGAGCTGATTCCCACCCCGGAGACCGATCCGCAGGTTCTGGCACGTGTGCAGCAGTTTGGCGAGATCCATCTCGGCAAGGGTGTCGTCATCGCCAAGGACACTCCCAACTTTATTGCCAACCGCATTGGCATGTACGTCACGCTATTGGGGCTACAAGCCTTAACCAACCAGGGATACACCATTGAAGAAATTGATACCCTCACAGGGCCACTGGTGGGGCGGCCTAAATCGGCCACCTTCCGCACGATGGATTTAGTCGGACTCGATACCCTGGTATACGTGGTCGATAACCTCTACCCTGCTATTCCCAACGATGAACAGCGCGAGGTCTTCAAAGTGCCCGATCTGTTGCGGAAACTGGTGGGGACGGGCACCCTTGGGGTTAAGACCGGACAAGGGTTTTATAAGAAACAACAGTCTCAAATTTTATCCCTGAACCCCGCGACGCTGGCCTACGAACCACCCCAACCGCTCAATTTGCCGGGAGTGGACGCCATTGCTAAGCTGCCTGACCTGCGCGATCGCCTTCAAGCCCTCTATGGCTTACCCGGTCGAGGGGGGGACTGGTTCCGACAATCTACATTAGAAATACTCAGTTACAGTGCCTGTCGCGTCCCTGAAATTGCCGATTCCCCCGCCGATATCGATCGCGCCATGCGTTGGGGGTTTGGTTGGGAGTTAGGCCCCTTTGAACTGTGGGAGGCACTGGGACCTGAGCGGGTCCTCGCCGATATGAAAGCTGCTGGACTGCCCGTTCCGGCTTGGGCTGAAACCCAAGATCGGCTCACGGCTCAAGCGCCCTTACCCGACAACATTGACTTAGCCCAACTTAAAACCGATCCGTCCAAGATTCTCTGGCAAAATGCCGAAGCCGCACTGCTGGATATGGGCGATCGCGTGGGGCTATATGAGTTTCGCTCCAAGGGCAACACCCTCAGCTTCAATGTGGTGCGGGGTCTTGCTGAGGTGCTGGACTTACTCGAAACCACCGATCTTAAGGGTCTGGTGATTGGCAACGGCAGCGCCCATTTTTCCGGCGGTGCAAACTTAGTCGAAATGGGCCAGATGGCACAATCCGGAAATGCGGATGGCATTACAGACCTCATCGCCACCTTCCAAACCCTATTGCAGCGCCTCTATGCCTTCCCGAAACCCATTGTTGCTGCCATTCAGGGTCGCGCATTGGGGGGCGGCTGCGAGTTGGTCATGGCCTGCCCTCACGTCGTCGCAGCAGCAGAAACCTATATTGGCCTTGTGGAAATTTCCGTGGGTCTGATTCCCGGTGCGGGCGGCATTATGCGCATGGCGGCACGGGTGGCCGAACGCGCCGCCTCGGAAGTGCCGAGTCATGTGCATCCGTTTTTGAAAGCTGCCTTTGAAACCATTGCTACCGCTAAGGTCTCAAGCAGTGCCTACGAGGGGCAAGCCCTGGGTTTTTTGCCACCCACGACGCAGATTTTGATGAATGGCGATCGCCGTCTCGATGTCGCGAAGTCCACCGTCCTGCACCTGGATGCTATGGGCTACGTGCCGCCGCCGGAAATGAGCGCCATTTTAGTCCTCGGACGTCCGGCCCGCGCCCTGTTAGATCACGCCGCCTACATCTTTCAGCAAAGCGGCTATGCCAGCGAATACGATCGCTTCCTGGCCAATCGACTGGCCTACGTTATGACAGGCGGCGACCTCAGTGCTCCGGCCTTCGTCCATGAAAACTACCTCTTGCAGCTAGAGCGGGAGAACTTTATCCCCCTGTTGAGCCAGCCCAAAACCCAGGAGCGGATTGCTCACCTGCTCAAAACTAAAAAGCCCCTCAGAAATTAATCCCGTTTAGGGAGGTCAGCCCATGAATGCTCAAGATGCCTACATTGTCAGCGCAGTCCGCACCGCCATTGGCAAAGCGCCAAGGGGAACGCTGCACAATATGCGCCCCGACGATATGGGAGCAGCAGTGGTCAAAGGTGCGATCGCCCGTGTACCGGGACTTGATGTGAATCAAATCGACGACCTCATCATGGGGTGTTCGTTTCCCGAGGCGGAACAAGGGTTCAATCTCGGTCGCGTGATCGCGCGGCGGGCAGGTTTGCCGGATACGGTTCCGGGCTGCACCGTGAATCGGTTCTGTGCATCGGGGTTACAAACCATTGCTATGGCCACACAGGCGATCGCCACCGGGCAGGCCGATCTCATCATTGCTGGCGGGGCGGAATCCATGAGTTTGATTCCCATGGGCGGGCATGTCCTCGCCCCCAACCCCGATCTGCTGGACGAGGCTCCCCAAGTCTACTTAAGCATGGGGTTGACCGCCGAAAATGTGGCTCAAGCCTACGGCATTTCCCGCGAAGATCAGGACGCCTTTGCCTTGCGATCGCACCTCCGCGCCTTGGCTGCCATTCAAGCAGGGCGGTTCGAGGCTGAAATTATTCCGCTGACGGTCCGCGAAACCCTTTATGTAGACGGCAAGGCCCATAAAACCGAAACCCAGTTCCAAATCGACGAAGGTCCAAGACCGGATACCACCCTCGAAGCCTTGGCTAAACTGCCTCCCGTCTTTCGTCTAGGCGGCAGCGTCACAGCCGGGAATTCCTCCCAAATGTCCGATGGCGCAGCTGCAGCGGTTGTGATGAGCGATCGCAAGGTGCGCGAATTAGGGCTTCAGCCCATGGGCCGATTGTTGGGCTATGCCGTTACTGGTGTTCAGCCCGAACTGATGGGAATCGGCCCTGTCACGGCGATTCCCAAAGTGCTGGCTCAGGTGGGCTTGACCCTTGACGATATTGGCTTAATTGAGCTGAATGAAGCCTTTGCCGCTCAGGTGCTAGCCGTCATCCATAAGCTGGGTCTCAATGAAGACATCATTAATGTGAATGGGGGGGCGATCGCCCTAGGACATCCCTTGGGCTGTAGCGGTGCTAAACTCACGGCCACGTTGCTCTATGAAATGCAGCGACGCAGGATTCGCTATGGATTGGTCACCATGTGCGTCGGCGGTGGCATGGGTGCAGCGGGCCTATTTGAGAATTTGATGCTTTAGTTTCAGCCCTTTTTATGTGGTTGACTACGGAACCCATCTCAAAAAACATCGATTCCCATGCTGTTCTGTAATTTCTGCACCTAACCGATGATAAAAACTCAGTCCACGATGATTTCGGGCATCAGCATTCCAAGCTAAATGCGTACAGTCATTTTCCTGGGCAATCTGAACCAGTTGATCCATTAATACAGCTCCTGCACCTTGATTTCTCTGATCCGCATTGACATATAAATCATCCAGCCAGATGCTAGGTTGACCGACAAAGGATGAACATCGAAACCCATACCATGCAAAACCCACTTCAAGCCCTGAAGACACTGCAAACAAAACGTAAGCAAATGGGATTTTACCAAACAGGATTTTGTATATGTTATCTTCGGAGGTTTGTAATAGTCCAGAGAATGCCCCCATAGTTCGATCAAATTCTGCTTTCTTCTGGATGAATGAAAAAATGAGTTCTACATCATCAGGAGTGGCCGATCTGACGTTCATTAATGAATGGGTTCTAGCTTCAAAATTTCCTCACCTATTCTAACTTGACCCGATTCTCTTCAGGAGAACCCGCCATGATTTTTCTCCATCCTGCGATCGCCCTTTCCGGCCTCGCTCTGGCTCTCATCCTCTTGGGCTATAGGGGCGTTCCCCTCTGGGGCTGGACACTGTATGTTGCTGCCTGCTTCTGGGTTGCACCTACTCCGCTCTGGCTGTGGGCGGTCTTGGGCGTTGTCGCATTGGTTTTGAATGTGCCTCCACTGCGGCAGCGACTGGTCACCACCTGGATCGTGAAAGCCGTGCAAGGGTTGAACCTATTGCCCAACATCTCAGAAACCGAACGGGCTGCCATTGAAGCGGGAACGGTCTGGGTTGAGGGCGAGTTCTTTTCTGGCCAACCCAATTTTCAGCGCATTCTGAGCGAACCCTACCCACAAGTGACGCCTGAAATCCAAGCGTTTCTAGATGGCCCCGTGGAACAAGTCTGTCGCATGGCCACCGACTGGGAGATTTATCAACGCAAAGATATTCCACCCGAAGTGTGGAGTTACCTTCGCCAAGAACGCTTCTTTGGCATGATGATTCCCAAAGAATATGGCGGGCTAGGGTTCTCGAATCTCGCCTACAGCGCAGTCATGACGAAGCTGGCCTCGCGCTCCTTTACCCATGTGGCCACCGTCGGCGTGACCAACTCCCTCGGACCCGCTAAACTCCTCCTTCGCTATGGAACCCCGGCCCAAAAGGAATATTATTTGCCACGTCTCGCCCGTGGCGAAGACATTCCTTGTTTTGCCCTCACCGAACCCCATGCCGGATCTGATGCCGCCAGTATTACGTCCAATGGCGTGGTGTTTAGAGG
>JBAVRC010000307.1:0-2207 GCA_049694615.1 Thermosynechococcaceae cyanobacterium
TATGGTCCATCGGTTCCTGACAGACCCGTTGTAAATCGGGCAATCTAAAGATTTGTAAGCAGCTCGGGGAAAGGGTGTTGGGTGCATCTCCTTCGTCCGATTCGATTGGGGACTGGGAAGATCCTGAATGTGGCGTCTGGAGGCTTAGGGGAGCGATCGCTTCGGAATGGGGTCTAACCGCTGCTAACCACCGCCCTTGCGGGTCTAGATCCAACCACTCCATCGATGGGGTATGGTGCTGCCCCCCATTGGGGTTGCCATAGGGCAGTATGCCGAGATCCTGCTTTGTCCCATCAGGATGGATCATCGTTATGCCGATGCCGTCAGCATTTTGAATGGCCATGAAACAGCCTTGTGGTCTAGCCCATAGGCGATTCACGCCATCTGGCAACGCCTGATCCATTTGCAACGCCTCTCGTGGTAGGGTCGCAGTCTGGTTCTGAGCCAGGCGGGTCGGCGGTAACGTCGAATCTTGGTCGGCAAGCGAATCCGATTTTAAAGGGTCTGAATCAGGTCCAACGATGGCAGTCCCGGTTTGTGTCATCGCATTTTCGGTATGGGTGAGCGATGCGATCGCTGCTTCAACGGCCAACCGCATCACTTGAGCCGACTCGTAGCGATGCTGGGGGAGTTTTTGCATTGCTTTGCGCAGAATGGCTCGCAAAACCAGTGGTAAGGATTTAGGAATGCGTAGCGGTTGATTTAAATGCGCCTTCATAATATCGGCAGGCATCCCAGAAAAGGGACGTTTCCCCCGCAATAGCTCATACAGCAACACCCCCACCGCATAGATATCCGATTCGGGCGAATATTGACCGTAAAAGCGTTCCGGTGCCATATAGGCGGGCGAGCCCGTATGTCCTGAATGACCCGTATGATCCTTGGACAGTTCTAGGAATTGTGCAATGCCAAAGTCTGCGATCTGAGCGGTCCACCCGTGACTCGCAACGTTCAGCAGAATATTTTCCGGCTTGAGATCGCAATGAATCACATTTTGGCAATGGGCATGCTCCAGCCCCAGCAAAATATCTCGAATAATTTGGAGTTTTTGTAATATGGGGAAGTCTTGCTTAGATTCCATCAAATGCCGCAGGGTTCCCCCTGGGCAATAGTCCATGACAATGTAACGTCCGGTATCGTTATATTCCACGCCATGAAAACTAACAATATTCGGATGCTTCAAACGCACTAAGACAGCGAGTTCTTTCAGAAATTGTCGAGTTGTAAATTTATAATGAGTGAGGCTTTTTAGGGCTACCAACTCGCCCGTGGCGCGATCGCTCCCGCAAAAGACCTTGCCAAATTGTCCTTGTCCGACTTCTCCTAGGATGTGATAACGCGAGGTCTTCATAACAACATCTACTGTCTCCAGAGTGGCTGAAACTGGAGCCGTGAAGCATTTTGTGTCCATGCGGTTCGCAATTTCCATACCCCTAGGAACATCACCATCTCTAAAGTACCCAGACCATTACGTAAATTGGCCTATTTCTTAATTTTCAGCACAAAAAAACCTGATGCTCTAGGGAATGTTCCCCTTCAGATCAGGTTTCGGTCAAGGAGGTATGAACGCTAAGGCGAACCGATTCCATTTTGGACAAACGGAAATTGGTATCCTCCCTTAGACAAATAATTCATCAACAGCCAGCTTAACTTCTGCAATGGTTTCAGACGACTCGCTCAAGGACACAGTGTCGCCACGGTGAATTTGTTCGCTATGTTCACGCGCCAGATGATATTTGTCCAGATCGCCGCTCTCAAAGAATAATTTGGCTGCTGTGCGTAAATCGTTAATGGCCATCTGTTTCTGTCCCGTCTGAGCATAGACGAGCCCTCGACCCATATAAGCCTCTCCGTAGGAAGAATTGATCTTTAAGGCTTCTTCATAAGCTGCGATCGCAGCCTTGAATTCTCCGCGTTTGTCATGCTCCAAACCACGGCGGTAAGAATTTTCTTCCGCAGTACTGGATAATATCTCCAATTGATGGTTGACAAGAGACTCAGACTTCTCTTGTAAATCCTTAACTTGGGCTTCAAGATCACCTAGCCCTTCACGGGTCATATTGTAAGTTTTATTGACCTGGATCATCAAGATCTGATCTGCTGCATCAGCGTAGGTTTTTAGGGTTTCGATCCGTTCAAAAACCTTGTCCTGAGTATTATTGATTTGGAGCGTCAAAAGTTTCTCTGTCGCTGCAGAACTATTAACC
>JBAVRC010000308.1:0-7150 GCA_049694615.1 Thermosynechococcaceae cyanobacterium
GCTCATCCCCACCGCCACAAGGGGTGGTGAATGTCTACACAGCCCGTCATTACGACAGCGATACGGCACTGTTTCAACGCTTTACCCAACAAAGCGGCTTAAAAGTTAACGTCGTTGAAGGATCGGACGACGAGTTAATTGAACGCATCAAGACCGAAGGCACCAATAGTCCGGCGGATGTGTTTATTACGGTCGATGCGGGTCGGCTCTGGCGAGCGCAGCAACAAGGGTTGTTTCAGCCGATTCAAGACAAAACCCTTGACGAACGCATTCCAGCCAATCTGAGGCATCCCCAGGGATATTGGTTCGGCTTGGCCAAGCGGGCCAGGGTGATCGTCTACAACAAGGCCAAGGTGAAGCCCGCTCAATTATCAACCTATGAAGCCCTAGCCACACCGGAATGGAAGGGCAGGGTGTGTGTACGAAGCTCTAACAATGTCTACAACCAATCTTTGTTGGGGTCGATGATCGAGTCGCGAGGGGTGGCGGCCACCGAAGCGTGGGCCAAGGGATTCGTCCAAAATTTTGCTCGTCCGCCTCAGGGGGCAGACACCGATCAAATTAAAGCGGTCGCCGTGGGGGAATGCGATGTGGCCCTTGTGAATCACTATTATCTGATTCGCTTGCAACAGTCGAAGGATCCGAAAACCCGCGAGTTAGCAGCAAAAGTGGCCTTGTTTTTCCCCAATCAAGGCCCCAATGAACGGGGAACGCACATCAATATCAGCGGTGCTGGCGTTACGTCCCATGCCCCCCATAAAGCTGAGGCCATCCGGCTCATTGCGTTTTTAACCAGTCCCGAAGCCCAAAACGCATTTGCCGATGCCAATGACGAGTTTCCGGCTGTGGCCAATACCCCCTTGCCCGCACCCTTAAGTGTGTTGGGATCGTTTAAGGCCGATACCATCAATGTGAGTGCCTATGGCCGCAACAGCGCCGAGGCGGTCAAAATTGCAGATCGGGTGGGCTGGAAGTAGGTTTGCGTCGATAGGCGATTTTGAAACTGAGCAGCAAAACCGGGATGAGGCCAACGGCCACGATCGCCAAGGCTGGACCGGAGGCTTCTGCTAATCGTTCGTCCGATGCCAACCGATACACGCGAACAGCCAAGGTATCGAAATTGAAAGGACGAATCATGAGGGTCGCAGGCAGTTCCTTCATGACATCGACGAAGGCTAAAACGACGGCGGTCAGGAGTCCACCCCACATCAGGGGGGCATGAACCGCCGCCAGGGTTGCTGTGGGTCCATACCCCAAACTCCGAGCTGCGTCGTCTAAATTGGGCTTAATCTTAGCCAAACTGGCTTCGACGGTATTGAAGGAAATGGCCAGAAACCGAACGACATAGGCAAAAACTAAGGCTCCAACGGTGCCGCTGAAAACCCAGCCCGGTTGTCCGCCGGAGACGAGCTGTGCCGTGCGATTCATGGCTTGGGCAAACCAGCCCAATGGCAGGGAAATGCCTACCGCAATCACTGAGCCGGGGATGGCATACCCCATGGCGGCAATTCTCGCTGCCGTACGCAATAGGGGGGCTGGGTATAGACGGATGCTATAGGCCAGCAGCGTCGCCAAGACCACGGTAATGCTAGCAGAGGTCATGGCTAAGATGAGGCTGTGGGCGGCAAATTCCCAGAACTGCACATTGAACGTTTCGGTAAAGGAGAGGAGGGCCATTTGGGCCAGCAGACCTGCGGGCAACAAAAAACCCAACCCGAGGGGAAGGGCACACACACTAAAGGCTAAAACGGCTTTCCCGCCCCTCAACCCCCAACACAGGGATCCAGTTTGCCGGGATCCGGTTTGATAATATCTTGCCTGCCCCCGAGACCATTGTTCCAGCAAAATCAGTCCCAAAATGCCGATGAGGAGCACCGCTGCCAACTGGGTGGCTGCCGCTTGATCGCCCATACCGGCCCAGGTGCGGTAGATCCCGGTGGTGAAGGTATCGACGCTGAAATATTGCACGGTGCCAAAGTCGCTTAGGGCTTCCATCAGCACCAAGGATAGTCCGGCCATAATGGAGGGGCGAGCCAGCGGAAGGGCGATCGCCCAGAAACTGCGCCAGGGACGACTGCCTAAGGCCCGACTGGCTTCTAAGGTGTTTTGCGATTGTTCTAAAAAGGCCACTTTGGCCAGCATGTAAATGTAGGGGTATAAGGCAAGGGTTAACATTGCGATCGCCCCCCCCAAGGATCGAATTTCAGGGAACCAGTACTGTCGGACTTCCCAACCGAAGAGCGATCGCAGCTCGGTTTGCACAGGACCGGCGACATCTAAAAAGTCGGTGTAGGTATAGGCCAACACATAAGCGGGCATCGCCAAGGGTAGCAGCAACGCCCACTCGAAAAAGCGCTGACCGGGAAACCGACACAGGGTGACACACCAGGCCGTACTGGTGCCAATGGCCATGGTTCCGAGTCCCACGCCAAGGGTCAACCCCAGAGAATTGATGAGATAGCCCGGTAACACCGTCTGGGCCAAATGTTGCCAAGTGGGACCCGACACGCCAAACAGATGGCCTAACACCACTAGGATGGGGGTTGCCACCAGCCCCGCAATCAAAAGCACCACAAAGCGGTAGCAACGGGTCAACAGCGATGCGCTAAACTGCATTCCTAAAGGGTTAGTCTGCCAGCGCTGCAACCCCACTTTTCTGAACATTGCCAAAGATTACACTCCGTTTCTTTCTACGGCGTGTCCCTGCCGAGCTACTTTACTATCCTAGTTGAGATGGAATGGCAAGATACGGGTATGATGAAGAGAAAGCATTAATGAGTATATTTTTCAATAAGTAGAAACGAGTGTCCAAAACGATGATGTCGCGTACTTCGGGTGCGGGCGCTTGGGGTCAAGCGAAGCGATCGCCCGCATTTGAAGGCCAGAAGGAGCCAGGGATCGACGAACGCTTGATTTTGAAACTGCAAGGGATCACCAAATACTACGAATCCCAGGCGATGCCTGCTGTCAATCAGGTGGATCTGACCTTAAGAGAAGGCGATATTCTGGGGTTATTGGGACCCTCCGGTTGCGGCAAAACGACGCTGCTGCGCTTTATTGCTGGGTTTGAAAAGGCCCAAGCGGGTTCGCTGTGGTTAGGCGATCGCCTCGTGGCCAGTCCTAAGGTCTGGGTTCCCCCCGAAGCAAGGGCTGTGGGCATGGTGTTTCAGGACTTTGCCCTCTTCCCGCATTTAACGGTGTACGAGAACATTGCCTTTGGCTTAAAAGGTGCGATGCATCGGCAAATCGCCCCCATTGGCCGACGCGTCGTCGAGGTCTTGGATTTGGTGGGGTTGGCCGGATTCCAGAAGCGCTATCCCCATGAACTCTCCGGTGGGCAACAACAACGCGTTGCTTTGGCACGCGCCTTAGCGCCCAAACCGAACCTGGTGCTGCTCGACGAACCCCTCAGTAATTTAGATGTTCAAGTGCGGCTCCACCTCCGTCAAGAGTTGCGAACCATCTTAAAAGCTGCCCAAACCTCGGCTATTTTCGTCACCCATGACCAAGAAGAAGCCTTAGCCATTTCGGATCAAGTGGCTGTGATGCGCTGCGGCCAGGTTGAACAGCTTGGATCCCCTGAAGCCATTTACGATGCACCTCAGTCAAAATTTGTAGCGGAGTTTGTGACCCAAGCCAATTTTCTCGACGCTCAACGGCAAGGCCAAGACTGGCAAACCGAGGTTGGCCTGTTTACGGTGGCGACCCCTCAGGCAATGGCAGAACCCGCCGAGCACGGTTTGCTGATGATTCGCCAAGAGGATTTGATGCTCAGCCCCGATCACCAAGGCCGAGCCATTATTTGCGATCGCCAGTTTCTGGGGCGGGACTATCGATATTGTCTGAGAATGCGATCCGGTAAAACCCTACATGCCCTGCAGCGCAATTCAACCGTCTTGCCGGTGGGCGCAACGGTGACCGTTACGGCCCAACCAGACGCCGTTCGCGTTTTTCCGCATTCGATGCCTTAAGCAACCCCAACGTCTAGGGCACCCTTAGGGGCAGCCTGCCAAAGACGAGAAAAGTTGTTTCAATGGAGATAGAGAGCGGCCCGATGCGCCTGAGAGAGATTTCTGTGAAACCTGCAATGGCTGGAAAACAGTCTATTTGGCCCTTACTGCTGGCTGCTTTTGTGGGCGGAAGCGTCGCTTTTTTCCTGTCGCAATTGCAGTACAGCATCTGGATTGAGCCTTCTCCTTCTCCCACAGGAACCAGTCCCCCGGTGATTGAAGTGAGTCCTGACCCTGTGGCTTCGGTTTCCATCCCACCGTCACCCCTAACCCGATCCAAAACTATCACTCCCGACGGGCTGCGGGTCAGTAATCAAAGTCCCTATGCGGTCAGGGTCGTGCTCTTGTCCCACGCGGGGGCCAACAACACAGACTCGACCGGATCGCCGGAGTCCCCCTATGGATCCCCGGTGCATTGGGACTTCGCTCCTAAGGAAGGGGGGCAAGGGGGTCTGCTATTATCGCTCCCAGAGGGCAATCTCAAGTTGGCATCGGGGGATGTTTTAGTTGCCTTTGCCCTGGATGGGTCTAGACATTACTGGGGACCCTACGTTGTGGGCCAAACTCCAAATCCAACTCGAAAGACCCATCAATCGGAATGGAGCTTGGTTTTAGGGCCTTGACCTGTTGCGAAATTTTAAATATTTGGGGAGTGCCCAGCATCATGATTTTAGTTGCGTTATCCGATCTGGCCCTGTCGAAGTCAATGCGGACAGATCTGGAACAGGCGGGCTACACCGTTTTGCAAGTCGATGCCGTGGATGAGGTCTTTGACCCCACGCACATTGCCCAAACCGACCTGATTGTGATTGAAGAAGCGTTAGGGAAAACATCTGGGCTGGATCTTTGCCAGCAATTGCGTTTGGCGGGTCACACCTTTCCCATTTTGACCGTGATGAAGGGCGATACCATTGATGATCGGGTGGCATGCCTCTTGGCCGGCGCGGATGATTATGTCGTAAAGCCCTATCGCAGCGAAACGTTTCTCAGACTGATTCGTCTGTATTTGAAGCCCATTGGTGCCCATCCCGGCGAGTATCTTAAGTTCGACAACTTGATCTTAGATTTGAGTACGCGATCCGCGATGCGGAATGATCGCGTTATTAATCTCACGATGAAGGAATATGATTTGCTGAAGTATTTGATGGAGCATCCCAAAGAAGTCCTCAGCCGCGATCAAATCCTGGAAAATGTGTGGGGCTTCGATTTTCTGGGCGAGTCGAATGTCATTGAGGTCTACATTCGGTACCTCCGCTTGAAGATTGAAACCGAGGGCGAGAAGAAATTAATTTATACGGTGCGCGGAGTCGGCTATGCCTTGCGAGATGCTTAAACGGTTCAATCGGATGGGGGCGATCATAGCGATCGCTGGTGCGGGGTTGCTCATTAGCAGTTGCTATGGACCCGGCATTGCTCAAAATGGCCCGACTGCTGCGGTGGCGCGCATTACCCCCCCACAGGTGCTGCCCATTACGGCGATCGCCCAGATTGCCGACCAACGGATTGAATTAGAAGTGGCGGCAAAACCCCGACAGCAAGAACTGGGACTCATGTATCGCAAATTTTTGCCCCTCAATCAGGGGATGTTATTTCCGTTTCAGCCAGCGCGCCCCGTTCAGTTTTGGATGAAAAATTGCTTCTTGACCCTGGATATGATTTTTCTGCGACAGAAAACGGTTGTGGCGATCGCAGTCAATGCCGTCCCCTGCACGGCGGATCCTTGCCCCCTCTATGGACCCAACGAACCCGTGGATCAAGTGATTGAACTGCGAGGCGGTCGCGCAGCACAATTGGGGGTAAAGGTCGGTTCGGTTATTGATGTTCAGCCTTTGCATGCAGCACCCTCCGTCACCGAGTCTAAATGAGGACTCCGGTTAAGATTTTCATCATTTCTTCATCTGCGCCATCGCGATCCTGTTTTTTGTGCGGCCTACTTTGATGGGTGCAGCAAATTTTGGGGCAATAAAATCGCGTTAGGCCGATCAGGCGTACCGATATGGCTTGATCCCCTATGGATTTAACTGAATTCAATAGCCCTGGATACTGATCCCTAAATTATTTCGTTTTAATAACGGTTCTTAAAGAAACATCTCTAAATTGCCAGAGCCTTAACATTGCTTCATGTCTTGCAATGTTAATTCACCTGAATTCTAAAGAGATTCTAAACTTGTCTGGAATTCTTGATATTGAGGAAATCCTTTGGCAGAGTTCGATTCGGGGATCAACGGTATCCATTCGAGAAAATTTGGAAACTTATACTTGTTGAAGGGTTTAAGGTCGAGGGTGGTATAGACCACCGGGCATTGGAGGCCGAACCTAAACCCCATTTTCTAACAACGCATTTGATGCTCAAGCGTAAGCTTCAGGTTTGGATGCAGTTTATAGATAGCTTCCGTGGCGATCAAAAAAGTCGTTATTTAAATATAGACAATGAAAGCCCCTATCCCCGCCCGCTTCGCTTGTCGCTATTGTCAATATTATGCTCCCGAAGGTCGTCGAGGCGGCTCTTGCCAGCGGTTGAGCGTCCCTGTACAAGGAGAATGGTCAGCCTGTTCGCTGATGTCACCGAGCTTTAGTCCGTCCTGGGATGCGTTAGAAGCTGCGGCTGCAATCGAACCCCGTCCTTCGACTCAACCTGTTGCGACCACCAGTCCCCATCTTCATCCGATTCCAGTATCGTCAATCGTTTGACAAATTCTCTCGGAATCTGCACAATGGAGATCGCTCTAGATAAGGGACTGTAGTTCAATTGGTTAGAGCACCGCCCTGTCACGGCGGAAGTTGCGGGTTCGAGCCCCGTCAGTCCCGTTCTTCAATTCAACAAAAATTTTGCATCAGTCTATCAAGATTGATGTTGTGCTTTGTTTTTAATCTCTGAAGAAGATTTAGAGATTTGATCGCCCAGACGATCAAATCGTCCACACTAATGGGAACCGTCGCAGTGATTTTGGGGTATCAAGATGACCCTGGAGATCGCCACCTCCCCTTGAGATTAGTGTTCTGTTATGGTTTTCCTTCCCAAGAATGATTAGCAACCGGGACTCTCTACAGCAGGCAGAGACTGGGAGAGTTGGCCGTCCTTTGGCTGCGGCAACGCAGCGCAAGATACCCATGCGCTGGATCTTGGTCCTCCCTTATGT
>JBAVRC010000309.1:0-12455 GCA_049694615.1 Thermosynechococcaceae cyanobacterium
GGGTTGACCAACTATTTTTTTAGTTGATTTGGATTTCGTTCTCAGGACGATCGCCCAAAATGGATGATCGCCGATGGGTTCAAAGGAGTGTGACGTGGAATAGATTTGTCAACTGTGCTAAGACGTCCAAATCAGGGGAATCCTAGACCAGGTGGGCAAATTTTACTCTGTTTTGGGTAGGGCAATGGAACGGCGATCGCTTCGATATACAGATGCAAAGTCCGATAAGTTCTGGACGATTACCCTGGAGGGCATATCTCATACGGTGGAGTATGGGCGGATGGGGACAACCGGACAATCGCAGACGAAGGAATTCGGGTCTGAAGCGGAAGCGCAAAAATCGTTTCAGAAGTTGCTTCAGGAAAAGCTGAAGAAGGGCTATGTGGAGGTTGAGGCTACTAGCGAAGCATCCCAAGCTGATTTGAAACCTGCAACTGTGCAACCTCAAGCAGCCCCTGCACCGAGTCAGCCCTCTGTCGTTTTAGAACCGAATCAAGATATATGTTCTGTAATTCTGGCTCAGCTCACGCAAAATAAAAAAGCGCTTTGCGAGTTAGCTGCAATGGATGCGATTCCTGATGCATTTATGCCGCTACTGGATTTGGAGATCAGGGTTGCGATCGCCCAACAGGAGCATACAGCCGACCGGCTTTTCCAGAATTTAGCGATGGATGTCCATGATAAGGTTCGTCAAGCTCTGGCTAAGAATTCTCAGGCCCCCTCTCGTGTTCTTGAACAATTGGCAAAGGATAAAAGTCTAGATGTTCGGACAGCCTTAGCTAAAAATCCAGATGCACCCCCGCAAGCGCTCGCAGAATTAGGCAAAGATTCTTACAGCGCGGTTCGCAAAGCAGTCGCCAAACATCTCAATACTCCCGGCGAAGTGCTCCTCGATATGATCCATGAATTGCCTGCGTATAACGGCAATAGTATTGAACGTTCTTTGTGGGTGCCTAGGTTGGCAGCCGAGCGACGTTATACCAGTCCAGAAACTTTGTCTCAACTAGCCAAGCATGATGACCAGTCCATCCGCACATTTGTTGCCCGTCATCTAAATACTCCTATTAGCGTCTTAGAACTATTAGCCAATGACGCGCAGTTTTATGTGCGTAGAAGTGTAGCAGAGAATCCAAATACACCGTTAGATTTGCTGATTAAACTCGCTAAAGACTCTGAGCCATATGCTTGTGCAGGTGTAGCAGCCAATGTCAATACGCCTGCCTACTTATTGGAGGAGCTATCGTTAGTAGGAGATATGCAAATTAATTATTGTCTTGTAAAAAATCCTAATATCACTAATGAGATCTTGCGAAATATTTTTCGATATTCTAATTCAGGTGGTTTTGAGTTAGTCATTAGGCACCCGAATCTACCAGCAGATGTCCTAGAAGAGTTGGCAGATCATAGAGATAAATCTGTACGACTTGAAATTACTAAGAATCCAAATACTCCTGCCAAAGGATTGGAGAAATTGGCATCTGATGTGACTCAAAGTTCCTATAGAGAAACTGGTACCGTTGTTATCCTAAGATTCGAGATTCAAGAAGCTGTTGCAGCCAATCCAAATACTCCGCTCAGCGTTTTAGAGCAATTATTTCAAGCCAAGGATTTATTCGTTTGTAGAGCATTAACTGGAAATGCCAAGATTCCAGGCGTTTGGCTAGAACATTTAGCAGAAGCTCAAGACTTTAAAATCAACACTCCAGACAACAACCTTTCTGAAGCTCAAAAACATACTTTTTATAACGACTATTACGAGGTTCTTCTTCGGAAAATTGCATCTCATCCAAATACTCCTATTGAGGTACTAAAGAAGTTATCCGAGCACTCATCTAAAAGGGTTTGTTTCGCAGCAAAAACCTCTCTCACTCCTCAAAACAAGCCTAATAAAACATCTGACAAAGAATTAAAACCTCAAGAAATGCCTGATAGGTGGCAAGGTCTTCTGAAGCCATCTAAGTCATTGCATCGTTTTCTCGTACTTCATGACATCCAGTTACAAAGGGATTTGCTCAAAAAAGTAAGTTGTTCATCAGAATGGCATGATCGCTACGCCATTACCCAAAACCCTAGCATATCGACCGAAATTCTTCAGAAACTTGCCCAAGATGCTGAGCCAATTGTTCAGAGTGCTGCAAAGGCTGCCTTGGGTCTAGAAGCAGTCATTGAAATCCCAAACGCTCAAGTGGAGATCACACAAGTTTCTGAGCAGGCGGAACCGGCTGAGATCGCCTCCAAAGCGCCAGAGCCAAACGCTGTAGCGGAAAAGCTGGAGATCGTGCGATCGCTTAACCTCAATCCAACAGACTGGTTGTGGGCAACCTGGATTCCGCTCAATCCCATCCCACGTTCTCCTGTAAAACCTTTTGATTTAGAAAAATGTTTGAAACAGTTGCAACAGATTCCTTGCACCAGTCATAGCTGCTTTGATTTCAACTGGACTAAATCGAAGCTTTCGATTGATATGCCCCCCGCAGAAGCTCATTTCTGGCTATCGGCCATGATGTGTGATATGCCAGGAAACAATGGACCCGATGCTAGATTTGGGAAAATGGATCAAGCCGATCTGGCAGATTATTTACGCAGCCAGAACTTGAGTCAAACACCTGATCTGCACCGAATCTGTGTATTTTTGATACGAGATTACCGTAGAATACGGCCTCAAATTGTACTACCTATATTTAATGCCTTTTCCTTTGTCGAATTTTGTACTACTGTTTTCAGCTTCCAGCAGCTCAGTACAGATTCAGCCATTCAGTACCTTACGCGTTATCTGGGAGAAAGCTATATAGAAAGCTATGTAGCCGCCCGAAACTGGCTCACTCGCAAAGACTCTCTAGGTGCATTGGTTCATGTCACTCAACAAGATGTTAGACACCTTCTTGGAATACTAGTCCGTGGGTTCAAAGATTACATTTGGCCGTATCTTGATCATCAAGATACTCAGGTCATGATTGAACAATTGCGTCCAGTTCTTAACACCCTTCCTTCTGGTTCGCCGCTCTATTTTTTGGCAGCTTACCTGGGGATGGAAGAGGTTCGGACTTACCTGGACACCTGGAAAGTTAGCGCAGGGAAATATTTAAGAACCGATGAATCCATTGAAATCATTTTTGGGGCAGGCGATGCGCAGTTGGTAGAAGCCTATGCTCGGACGCTTTGGATTGGACTCGGTAAACCAGAGTATATTCGAGGCTGGTTGGCGAACACTCAATTTGGCGCTCTCGATTGGATTTGCCGAAGTCTCTTAAAATCCTATCCATCGCAAACAACCGATTTATTACAGGCATTTACCGAAAGTGTTCAAGCGCCTGAAGCGGCCCCTTACATGCTAGAGCTTTGGCTCAAGCTCAAAAAGTCTCAGCTAGCGCGACAGTGGTTGGAGGATAATCCGACCCATGCAGTGATAGGACTTATTCCTATTGCAGCAGGTCAAAACGTCTCACCGATAGAAGCTAAACCTGCAGAATTAACCAAAGCTGCGATCGCCTTCCTCACCAGCCTGAAGCGCAAGGGCTACGAATCGTTAATCCGTGCAGCGTTGGAACAACAACCCCTTGAAATTGCAGAAAAGGTCAAAGCCTTGGTGTTGGATCAAGACGATACAAATCTGCTGCCCTTTGATGAAAAGACGACGCCTCAATGGCTGAAAGATGGCATTGCCGACCTACCCAAACAAAAGCGATCGCAACATCCTGACTGGATCAGTGCGGCTGATCTGCCAGCTTTAGTTGTAGGCGATCGCTGCCTTAGCGAAGCGCAAACACATGCTTGTCTTTGTGCCCTGAAATTAAGCACCTTAGAGAGTCCTGCCTTACTGGTAAAACATCTCAAAACCTATGCTAATCCGCAATCTCTGGATGGTTTTATCTGGAGCTTATTCGAGCGTTGGCTCACCGAAGGTGGTTCCGCTAAAGAAAAGTGGGCCATGTTTGCATTGGGCTTGCTGGGGTCCGATGCGATCGCCCTTAAACTCACGCCGCTGATCCGCAACTGGCCTGGAGAAAACCAACATCCCCGCGCGGTGCTGGGATTGGAATGTCTGCGAACGATTGGGTCCGATACCGCCTTGATGCAAATTAACGGCATCGCCCAAAAGACGAAATATCAAGGACTCCAGGCACGAGCCGAAGAATGTATGGAAGCCGTCGCCCGAGATCGCCAACTCACCCAAGACCAACTCGAAGATCGCATTATCCCGGACTGCGGATTGGATGCAACCGGAAAGCGGGTCTTTGACTTTGGTCCCCGTCAATTCCATTTTGCGCTCGGTGCAGACCTCAAACCTTTGGTGAAAGAGGAAAAAGGCAAACCGCTCAGCACTTTGCCCAAAGCAGGTGCAAAAGATGATGTCGAGAAAGCGCAACAGGCGATCGCAGAGTGGAAGTTGCTCAAAAAGCAAGTGAGTGAAATCGTCAAAATCCAAAGCGTTCGCCTGGAAGATGCCATGATTACCGAGCGGCGTTGGCCTTGGGCCGAATTTGCAACCTTATTGGTTCAGCATCCGCTCCTAACCCATCTGGTGCAGCGTTTAATCTGGGGGAGCTATAGCCCAGACGAGACATTAACGCAAACTTTCAGGGTTTCTGAAGACAAAACCTACGCCGATTGTAACGATATTACATTGGTCCCTGAGGAATCGACCTTTGTAGGAATTGTTCATCCTATTGACCTCAATGAAGACCTTAAAGCACAATGGGGACAAACCTTAAGCGACTATGAAATTATCCCACCCTTTCCGCAAATCAATCGGGACGTTTATACGCTGACGCCAGCGGAAATGGAAGCCGAAGAAATCAAGCGCTTCCAAGAGATTTTGATCCCAGGTGAGAGGCTGGCCTATAGGATGGAAAAACTTGGCTGGCAACGGGGCGGACTCCATGACCATGGCGATTATAAAGTGCATTACAAAGACTTTGACCAAGGTAAAGTGACGGCTGTTGTTGGCGATTACGAATGTCAGCATGTCGAGAAGTCCAGTATTTGGGGCGCAGATGCGATCGATGGGTGTCTCTTCCTCGTTGGACAGCATCGTGAACCTTATGAGTATCCGGCACCCGGTTCCTGGGCTGAAAAACATACGCAGGGCAAACGTCTGCCCCTGAGGGACGTTCACCCCCTGGTCATCAGCGAAGTATTGCGGGATTTAACGGCGATCGCGACTGCCCCATAAAATTTGGGTTAATACAGTAAGTGATAAGTATTATTACCCCGTTCCGGCAATACAACCAAACGTTGCTGGATCACATCGGGTTGTAGCCCCAAAGATTCCAAGGGAATGACACCCAAAAGTGCATCTTGACCACCCGGTAATTCAACGCAGGTGAACTCTCCGGTTCTGCCTTCAACAGTTAAACTTAACCGCTTAAAAAGACGAGTCTTTTGAATGCCGCTGGCGGTTTTAACATCAATTTCCTCAGCGAGCGGTAAGCCAAGTTGCTCAATTGCCTGAGTGGGTAGACAGAGCCGGGTTGCCCCCGTATCGACCAAAACATTGTCTAAGGTGATGGAGCGGATTTCCTCGGTCGGAATAAGACCGCGCTCGGCTAAGATCTCATCCATCAGGTTTTTGACCGTAATGGTTGTTGTGACAATTCCCATCGTGCGATCGCGCGTCTTGACCCTATCGCTTTCCCCAGTCTGACGGAATAGGGGGATAGCCGGGGCGATCGCCACCGCAGCCCAAGCTCAATCCTAAATTTTCCGATAAGATTGACTTAGCCCATTCGAGCTATTGTTCTAAGAGGATCGATGGTCCTGTTGATTACAGGCTTCATCATAGAGCGACATCGCAGAGTTAAGTTACAAGCGGGCAATCCCATACTCAGACGGAATTGGCGTTAATCCTAAGGATGATCAGAAACGTTCATCATTCTATCTAGAGGCATTACTGATTTGGAGTGAGTTTATGGTTACGCTCCGGCTTCGGCAACTCGTCGTCCAACCCGGCCAACGCCTACAAGTCCAAGAAGTCAGTTGGCCAGAATTTGAAGCAATTCTGAATGAATTGGGTGATAAGCGAGCTAGCCGGATTGCTTATAGTGATGGAGTCTTAGAGATACGAATGCCCCTACCAGAACATGAGGTTGATAAAGAGCTCATCGGGGATATGGTGAAAATCCTGCTGGAAGAGTTGGATATCGACAATGAGTGTTTTGGGTCAACGACATTTAAACGCCAGGATGTAACGAAAGGCATTGAACCTGACCAATGTTTCTATATCGAGAACTACGCTGTCATGATTGGCAAGCGGCGAGTGGATTTAACCATTGATCCACCTCCAGACTTGGCAATTGAGGTTGATGTTACCTCTAAAACTGGCCTTGATGCCTATCAAGCACTTGGTGTTCCAGAACTTTGGCGTTTGGAGGGCGGTCAACTTCAAATCAGTTTGTTAGAAGATGGACAGTATCAGACTACAAATTTTAGCCCTCACTTTCCCCAACTCTCAATTGTTGATGGTATTTCACAGTTCCTCAACTTCAGTCAAGTCGAAGGGCGGAGTCGGACACTCAAACAATTTCGCCAATGGGTTCGGGACTCTAGATAACCGATCTTGCTAGGGTTCAAGGTCAACCAGGTAACAAAATCTTAGCGCTGATCCTTCAAACTGACTCACCATGCCCGAAACTGGGGAACCCTAAAACAATCGGGCGTGCGGTCCTTTTGTGCTGTGTCGTCGGGTTGAAAGAGAAGAGTTTTTCAGGATAAAACGATGGGGAAACGTAAATCGCAGGTGACCGCAGCAGTAACATCCTCGATTGAGCATCATCCCAACGATTTAAATTGGTGTGGTTGGCGATTTCAGCTACCGCTGAGTCGTCCAGAGCCAGCTCCGTTTAACCATGAAGAGTCTCTCCACCGTCTCTCACAGTTCTTAAATCAATCTGAACCCTTTGCCCAAATTCAGTGGCATAAATTTGAAATAGCGACATCTCTATCCCGGCAAGAAGCACATTTTTGGCTGATTGCTATGACAACTCGACCTTCACTGAATTCTTATTTGTACACCGCGGTACAACCTGAAGCAATAGAAGCGTTTATTCACTCACTGGCACAACAAGCATTTTCTGGTGACATTGCCCTGCCTGATCTTCTCCTGCGTCTTGTCGAAGCTACAAAGCAACACCTACGATTGCCCAGAAGCATCGCTAGACCGTTGGCAACCTTATTTCCCATCGGAGATATTGTGGTCGGTCTACTGCAAGCCAAAACAATCATTGGTTTATCACAATGCCGTTCTATTTTAGATAACCTCAATGATGCCGTTAACCACAACTTGCGCTATAGTCTGACACCGGAAGAAATGCAGCAAATGCGTGATACCCTCCGACCGCATCTGAAGGAATTACTCGACTTCACGGTCTGGCGGAGTTTAGGGAATGAGTTTTTACCCCTTGTCGAAAGTTGGACGCCTGCGACCTTTGCTGATCGGAGTTTAGCCAACTGTTATGAGCTGCGAGTTATTTTTAGCCTAGAGCAACCCCAACTCGTAGAAACTCACCTACGCCGCCTGAAGTTACCACTGCGCACGCCAGAATGCATTCGGATTTGGATGGCCCACACCGAGTTTTCAGCCCTAGACTATGTGCGTGATAGCATCAAATCTGCGAGTAAAAAAGAAGCGAAGAGTTTGATTGCTGCCCTCGGCTCAGTTAAGGCGACAGAAACCGCTCCCTACATGCTGGAGCTTTCTTTGGATTCTAAAGCGCCAGAGGTGGCACGGGACTGGCTCCGCAAAAATCCGAAACAGACGATCGCCGGACTGGTTCCCATTGCGGCAGGGAGCGATCGCCTTGCGAAAGCTGCCGTCAAAGTTCTCCGCGATCTCAACCTCAAAGGGCATGGCGCTAAAATTCAAGACTGGATTGACCAACAAACGCCAGACATAGCCGAGCAACTGCGGACGGCCATTTGGGCAACACAATCTGCCGCCCAATCGACGGTTTTGTTCGATGACCAAACGACCCCGGATTGGTTGAAGCAGGCGATCGCCAAGCTAGGACTCAAAATACCTGGTACGCCCCAATGGCTCCCCCTAGAGGAATTACCGCCTATTCGGGTGGCGGAAATGGGCTTAAACCCAAGCCAAGTCACTGCACTGATCGCCGCCATTAAAGAAAGTACTCTGGATAGCCCACATCCGTTGGTGGTTGCGGTTAAAGCCCATGCTGAACCGGAATCGACGGATGCTTTTGTTTGTAAAGTCTTTGAGCATTGGCAACAACAAGATATGCCTGCTCGCGAAAAATGGGTGATGTGGGCCATGGGACATTTCGGGTCTGATGCAGCTCCCCTCAAGCTGGCGTCTTTGGTGATTGCTTGGCGATCGGAACTCAAACATCAGCGGGTGACTTGGGGACTGGACACCCTCAAAACCATGGACAGCGATACAGCTTTGATGCAGCTCCATAGCATTACGCAAAAGAGTCGCCATCCTGGCTTGCGCGAACGGGCCGCTGAGCACTTGAAGGATGCGGCCCGTCGTCGTAAGCTCTCCATGACCGAATTGGAAGATCGCATTGTTCCTGACTGCGGGTTAGATGCACAGGGAAAGAAAGAATTCGATTTTGGTCCGCGTCAGTTTCAATTTGCCATTGGCTCGGAGATGAAGCCGATGCTCCGGGACGACAAAGGGAAGCTCCTCAGCAATCTACCCAAACCCAACAGCAAAGATGATGCCGATTTAGCCAACCAAGCGGTGACGGCTTGGAAGGTCTTGAAAAAACAAGTCGATGCCGTGAGCAAAGTCCAATCGGCGCGATTAGAACAAGCTATGGTGACGGAGCGTCGTTGGTCCGTTGCCGAATTTGAGCGTTGGCTCGTGCAGCATCCGTTGATGACTCATTTGGTGCAGCGGTTGCTCTGGGCTGGGTATACCTCAGAGGGGAACCTACCTCTTACATTCCGTGTTGCCGAAGATCGGACGTATACCAGTCTGGATGACGAACTCATGAGTCTGGATGGCATTGAATCGATCGCATTAATTCATCCGCTCCATTTAACCGCTGAACTCAGACAACAGTGGAGCCAACTTTGGAGCGAATACGAACTGTTTCAGCCCTTCCCTCAGATCGAAAGAGAACTCTACTTCCCGACCCTAGAGGAGCAAGATAAAACCGTCGTGACGCGGTTTAAAGATATTGCAATTCCAGGTCTTTCGTTAGTTGGCGACTTTGAACGTCGGGGTTGGCTACGCGGTAGCAGCGGCGATGGCGGCGGGTGTCACCAACATTGTAAGGTCTATTCCCAGGCACAACTAATTGTCGGAATTGAGTATGAAGGTGGGATTGCCATGTGGGATGTGCGGCAATCGGGGGATATTAAAATTACTGACTGTTATTTTGCACCCTTGCACTACTACAATTCTGAATTCATGTTCTCAGCTAATCGGAAATATGCCCTACCTTTAGGCAAAGTAAATCCGATTGTGTTTAGCGAGGTGATACGAGATATTGCAAATCTCGCGGCTAAATCTGGAAAGTAAGGTCTGCTTATATTTCAATACTTTAAGCTTAAGGCCCAGCCTTTCTTGTGGCCTCCTTTTCCCCTCAAACTCACGTTATGTAAGGGTTTTGGGCGATCGCCCAAAATTGGTCGGAATTGGTGTGCTTGCAATAGCGTGTATGCATAGCATCTTTTTGTACGCCGAAAATAATATTGCCTTGTCCTAAAGTGTCCAAATTTGGGGAATCCTAGACGGAGTGGGCAATTTTACTCGGTTTCGGGGACGGCAATGGAACGGCGATCGCTACAGTACACAGATGCAAAGTCTGCCAAGTTTTGGACAATTACCCTAGAGGGGGTATCTCATACCGTCCAGTATGGGCGGGTGGGAACGGCAGGGCAAGTGCAGACGAAGGATTTCGGGTCTGAAGCGGAAGCGCAAAAGGCGTTTCAGAAATTGCTTCAGGAAAAGCTGAAGAAGGGATATGTTGAAATTTCGGCTGAAGTGAATCTGGTCCAGCCGAGTCAAACTAAAATACTCAATCATGCCGCAACGTTAGAGATCAGCAATACCATGCGATCTAAGGAAGATATTTTGGCCGATCTTCGGCTTCAATTAGAGCAAGATAAGAAAAAACTGTGTGAGTTAGCGGCGCTTAATGTTATTCCGCCAGATTTCTGGAGTAATCTGGATTTGGATGTGCGAACTTCCATTGCTAAACAAACGTTTAATGTGCCAGAGGTTTATCATCAACTGGCAAAAGATGAGCATGATCAAGTTCGCTCGGCGGTCGCTAGCAACCTATATACACCATCTGACATTCTTTTACAACTGGCCCAAGATTCTGTTCTCAATGTTCGCCTTGCCGTGGCTAAAAATAACAGTGCCCCTGAAGCTGCGCTGAACCTTCTCTGTGAAGATCCCTATGCGAAGGTTAAGAAAGAGGTAGACAAAAACCGTGCAGAGGTTAAGAAAGCGCTCCAGCAGATTCGTTACAAGCTTGGGTATAAAATACCGCAAATTGATTCTTTGGAAGAAATCCACAGCGATCTACTCATCGATGATGGCAATGGTTGGGACTTTGATGTTCGTTGGTATGTCAAGAAAACAAATTCTTGGGACTGGCGTGCAAGTTCCCTAGAAGAAGAAGCGCAAAGCCAAGACAAAGAGCTGAGAGCTGCGATCGCATTAAATCCAAATACGCCAATCCACGTCCTGCGTCGGTTAGCTGATGATTTAGCAGATAGTGGAGCCTGTGGACCCCATGGCGGAACGGGTTATATCCACAGAAATTATATAAAAGAGGCCGTGGCGCTCAATGGATCGACGCCTGCCGATGTCTTGGCCAATCTTGCAGAGCAAAATAATCTTTTTATCTATCTAGCACTGGCATTTAATCCGCAGACGCCTAGTGAAGTGCTGGGGAAAATTGCAACGACAGAAAATCCTCATTTTCCAGCAAAGCTTGATACCTATGGTCTCTATGGAAGACAAGTCGAGGAAAACCATCAGCAATATCTTGAACTGCTCTATTTAGCACTTGCCCATCATCCTAAAATACCGCTAGAGGCATTGGAAAGAATTGCAGTCGGGAAAATACCTCCTGCAAACTCTCGATATACCCCCATTAGTTTTCTCAGACACAACGATGTTGTGATCCGAAATGACTTTTCTCCTCAGGAAGCGGCTAAACATACCTATCGACGGCGTTATAAAGCGCTAGCTCAAAATCCGCAAACGACGCTTGAGGATTTACAAAAGATGCTCAAAAACCGTGATTCTGGTGTGCGTTCTGGGGTTGGGCTGAATCCGCTGGGTCTACCATTGTTGCTGGCCGATTGTCTAAAAACACCCAATACTTGGAGTCGCTTGATTGCACTTTTCCATCCGGCTCTATCTCCTCAACTTCTCGTGAAGTTTGCAACATCTGATATTTGGCACGATCGCTACGCCATTACCCAAAATCCAAGTACACCGACTGAAATTCTTCAGCAACTCGCCCAAGATGCTGAACCAGTGGTTCAGAATGCTGCAAAAGTTGCTTTGGGTCTAGAAACATCCATCGTCATCCCAGACATTCAAGCCGAGGTGACGCAAGTTCCTGAGCAAGCGGAACCGACTGTGATCGCCCCTAAAGTGCCTGCTGTAGAAGAGAAGCTGGAGATCGTGCGATCGCTTAACCTTAATCCTGAAGACTATAAATGGATTACTTGGGGGGAACACAAGCCATTACCAAAGTTAGAAGAATATTGTTGCGATCGCGCTCAAGCCATATCAAATCTAAATCGTTATTTAACTTTGAAGAAAACTGAAACTGATTTACAGATTTCAGTTGATCGCATTCTGCAAATATTGTTCTGCGCTGCGATATTAAATACTTCTATTGCTATATATCCAAGA
This sequence comes from Thermosynechococcaceae cyanobacterium, assembly GCA_049694615.1. GTDB lineage: Bacteria > Cyanobacteriota > Cyanobacteriia > Thermosynechococcales > Thermosynechococcaceae > JAAURS01. The sequence continues at coordinate 11,849 of JBAVRC010000309.1, forward strand.
AGTGGAATTTATTTGCATCTAATCTTTGGCATTCCAGAAATACTTAAAAATCTGGTTGAGACTGCTCCATGGAATGAAAAAGATGTACTTCAATTTATTGAAGCATCTTTAAAAGGAGAGCCAGACTATGAAATTCCAATCAAAGCAACATTAGATCCTCTGGCAAGTAACCATTTGTATCATAAATATAATCTGACTTCAAAATTTAATAATTGGAGAATTTGGTGTTTAAATTGGTTATCAAAATGCTTTGAAGAAGAAATTTATCCATACCTTGATGAATTTGAGTTGCAAGAAGCTCAATCTAAAATGCTCTTCGTGATTAGGCAAAATCCGCTGAAGGGGGCGTATCAAATTTATCACCTAGCAACAAGATTAAAGATGTACGATGAAGTCTTATCTAATCTGAATACTTGGGAAGATAATAGTCTCAAGAAAATTCGCTACGGCTCGAACGACCAACCGTCAGTATTACTACGACTTGGCAGCCCAGAATCGATTAAATCCCAGATTGATCGATTAGGCTATCGTCCGATGAGTCCTCTAGAAATACGAGCATGTCTTGCTGCTACAGAATTTGGTGCTTTAGATACTATTTGCCAAGGTA
>JBAVRC010000310.1:0-6233 GCA_049694615.1 Thermosynechococcaceae cyanobacterium
TATTCAAAGTCACACCCAATGGTAAATTCACAACTTTGGTTGATTTTAATAAAACCAATGGATCAAAACCCTATGGTGGATTAATGCAAGCTAAGAATGGTAATTTCTATGGCACAACTAGTGAGGGAGGAAAATTCGATCTAGGAACAATATTCAAAGTCACACCCAATGGTAAATTCACAACTTTGGTTGATTTTAATAACCTTAATGGAGCATTGCCTTACGCTAGATTGATCCAGTCCAATAAGAATGGCAACTTCTACGGAACTACTAAGGAGGGTGGATTTGCAAATTGTGGTTCTATATTCAAGTTAACTGCCAATGGTACTCTGACAACGCTTGTTAATTTCAATCGTGCTAATGGCGCATATCCTTATGCTGGTTTAATCCAGGCCAGCGACGGTAGTTTCTACGGCACAACCAGGGAGGGCGGAAAGTATCCTCAACGTGGTACGGTGTTCAAGCTAACCTTACCAGATAGCTAAAGAGTAAAAACTATAGGGATAGAGCTTAGCTCAACTTTATCCATTGGCCGTAGAGATGATTAATGAAGCCACTGCTATTACACTCCACCCATGCAGCTTTTAGCGATAGTGACGGACATTCAAAAAGTCCACGATAAATACTGAGAAGCTGAAACGACTGTTCTGAGGGGTTTAGAACAATGGATAAAGCCGAGCTTATACAATAAGGGTTGAATTCAGCTTGAGGTGCCATGATGGAACGCCGCATCCCTGTCCTAAAGACGGTGGCAGGGTTACGTTGCTTTGTCCGCACAGTTCGATCAACGCCCTTTAATGCCGCCCAAGCGGACGTATTAGGACAGATTGGCTGGGTGCCCACCATGGGCGCGCTCCATGTCGGACATTTAAGCCTCATGAAGCGCGCACGACAAGAAAATGCTGTGGTCATCGTTAGTCTTTTCGTCAATCCGCTCCAGTTTGGCCCTGCTGAAGACTGGGCGCAATACCCCAGAACCCTGGATGCCGATTTGGATCTGTGTCGGGAGGTGGGTGTGGATGCCGTTTTTGTCCCGGAGGCGGCGGAACTGGTATCGGTTGCGCCCATGACCCAAGTGGTGCCGCCTGCGACCCTAACCGAGACCCTGTGTGGGCGATCGCGTCCGGGGCATTTTCAGGGGGTGGCTACCATCGTGACGAAACTCTTGCACCTGGTGCAGCCGGATCGCGCTTATTTTGGCCGCAAGGATGCCCAACAACTGGCCATTATCCAACGGCTGGTGGAGGATTTGAACCTGACCACCGAGATTGTGCCTTGCCCCATTGTGCGCGAACCCAGCGGATTGGCCTATAGTTCTCGCAACCAATACTTGGACTTCGATCAGGCCCAAAAAGCAACGCTCCTGTCTCAGAGTCTTGCCCGTGCTGAGGATCTGTTTCGGGCTGGAATCCGCGATCGCGATTCCCTCTTCAACGCGGTCCAATCGACCTTGGCCCAAGACCCGGAGGTGCAGGTGGAATACATTGAACTCGTGGATCCCCGAACCCTGGAATCTCTGACCCAAGCCCATCCAGTTGGGATGCTGGCGATCGCCGCCCGCATCGGCTCAACCCGCTTGATCGACAACTCGATTTTGGACGGACGCAAGCCGATCTTGGCCATCGATGGACCTGCTGGAGCGGGGAAATCTACGGTCACTCGGTTGTGTGCGGCGAGGCTAGGTTTGCTGTACCTGGACACGGGGGCCATGTATCGGGCCATCACCTGGCTGGTGTTGCAGTCGGGCTTTGACTTGGCCGATGAAGTGGCGATCGCCGACCTTGTCAGCCAAGCCGCCATTGATCTCCAACCCGGCCAACAGCCAACCGATCCCTTACAGGTGCAGGTCAATGGGACGGATGTGACCCAGGCCATTCGGTCTCTGACGGTGACCCGCCAGGTTTCGGCGGTGGCGGCGCAGCCTGCGGTGCGCGACATTTTGCGACAACAGCAGCAAGCCTATGCCCGTTGGGGCGGTGTGGCCGCAGAAGGACGCGATATGGGAACCCAAATTTTCCCCGATGCGGGTCTCAAAATTTTTCTGACCGCGTCTAATGCCGAACGTGCCCGCCGCCGTTACACCGAATTGGAAATCGACGGAACCGTTGAAGTGTCTTACGAGCAACTGGTGCTGGATATTGCCGAGCGCGATCGCAAAGATAGTCAGCGGGCCGTTGCACCTTTGTGTAAGGCAGCGGACGCGGTGGAAATTTTGACCGATGGGTTATCGATTGAAGACGTGGTTGCCAAAATTGTGCATCTCTATCAAGAACGTTGCCCAGAGCCAACCCGTGGGGTGTAGGATGCGATTGGATGCATTTTTTAGTAGCCCCCAGCATTGCGGGAGAACAAATGAAACCGTCAGAACGGATCGCTCAGGTTCCGGCTTCGATGACGTTGGCGATTGTCGCCAAGGCCAAGGCCATGCAGGCAGATGGACTGGATGTTTTAGGGTTTGGTGCCGGGGAACCGGATTTCGATACGCCGGAGCATATTAAAGAGGCGGCAAAACAGGCGCTAGATGAGGGCAAGACCAAGTACGGTCCGGCTCCCGGCGAACCCCAACTACGGGATGCGATCGCTCGCAAGCTAGGTCGCGACAATGGGCTATCCTACAAGGCTGACAATATTATTGTGAGCAACGGCGGCAAGCACACCCTCTACAACCTGTTTCAGGCGTTTCTGAATCCCGGCGATGAGGTGATTATTCCGGCTCCCTACTGGCTGAGCTACCCGGAAATGGTCAAATTGGCCTCGGCCACGCCCGTCATTCTCCAAACCGATTTGGAGCACCACTTTAAGGTGACCCCAGAGCAACTCCGTCAAGCCATTACACCCCGCACCAAGTTTTTTGTGTTCAACTCCCCCTCAAATCCAACGGGAGCGGTGTATACGCCAGACGAGATCCGGGCACTGGCTGAGGTCATTCTGGAGACTGAGGTGTGGGTGATTTCGGACGAGATTTACGAAAAAATTCTCTACGATGGCGCAGTTCATCTGAGTATGGGGTCCATCAGTCCTGCCCTTTGGGAACGCACGATTGTCAGTAATGGGTTTGCGAAAACCTATGCGATGACGGGCTGGCGGGTGGGCTATATGGCGGGTCCAGTGGATATGATTCAGGCGATGTCGCGGCTGCAAAGCCACAGTACCTCCAATGTGTGCACATTTGCCCAATATGGGGCGATCGCCGCATTGGACGGCCCACAAGATTGTGTGGCTGAAATGCTAGACTCTTTTGCCTTGAGGCGACAGGTCATGCTGGATGCGCTGAATGCGATTCCGGGCTTGGAATGTTCGCAACCCAATGGCGCGTTTTATATGTTTCCCAGCATTCGCAAAACCGGACTGGGATCCCAGGAATTCTGTGCAGCGTTATTGGAGGCGCAACAGGTGGCGGTTGTACCGGGGATTGCGTTTGGGGCCGATGATGCGATTCGGTTGTCCTATGCGACGGATATGGACACGATTCGCCAAGGCATGGAGCGGTTGGATGCGTTTATGCGATCGCGCTGGGGATAAGTCATCATATTCATAGAAAGAGGCTTGCAAATCTTTACAACTCGCTTGCGGCTTACCCATCTCATCCTTGCATCCTTGTACTAGGGTCTATAACCAATCCAAGACTGCGTTGAATCTTCTCACTCACTCCCCATGACCTCTGTACAAATCCCTGCTTCCGCCTACCGCACCGACGATTGGCAACGCGGTTACGAATCCCTCGAAACCGAATACCACTACCCCATCCAAGACATTGATGGCGAGATTCCTGCCGATTTGCAAGGAACCCTCTATCGCAATGGTCCCGGTCGCCTGGATATCAATGGCCAGCGCTTCCACCATCCCTTCGATGGGGATGGCATGGTCTGCGCCATTTCCTTCCAAGACGGCGGCGCTGTTTTCCGGAACCGTTATGTTCGCACCGAAGGCTATGTTGCAGAATCGGCAGCGGGAAAAATCCTCTATCGGGGCGTTTTTGGCACCCAAAAACCAGGGGGCTGGCTCGCCAATGCCTTTGACCTGAAGTTCAAAAATATTGCCAACACCAACGTCCTGCACTGGGGCGATCGCCTCTTTGCCCTTTGGGAAGGTGGACTCCCCCATGAACTGGATCCCAACACCCTAGAAACTCTTGGACCCAGCACCCTGGGCAAACTCCTGAAACCCACGGATCCTTGGTCTGCCCATCCCCGCATCGATCCGGGAGAACCGGGACAAGCCCCGCGTCTGGTCAATTTTTCCATCAAATCGGGGCTCTCGTCTGGGGTTACCGTTTACGAGCTGAACCTGGCGCACGACTGCCTTCAGCAAAAAACCTTTACCATTCCAGGTTTTGCCTTCATTCACGATTTTGCGATCACGCCAAATTACTACCTCTTCTTTCAAAACCCCGTGGTGTTGAATCCGCTCCCCTTTGTTTTCGGATTCCGGGGTGCCGGACAATGCATTGAATTTAAACCCCAAAAACCCACCCGCATCTGGGTGCTACCCCGCCACAGGTCAGGCTCGGTTCAGGTGTTTGAGACAGACCCCTGCTTTGTCTTTCACCATGCCAATGCCCATGAAATCGAAGGACATCTCATCGTCGATTCCATTTGTTACCCCTCCTTTCCCAAAGTCGATCCCCAGGAAGATTACCGCCAAATTGACTTCAATCGTTTGCCAGCAGGCGAACTTTGGCGATTCAAGATCAACCTCGCCCAGCGAACCGTCACCCACGACACCCTTGTCGCTCGGTGTTGCGAATTCCCTACCCTACATCCGCACCAGATGGGACGCCCCTATCGCTTTATCTTCATGGGCACTGCCCATGAGCCCAGCGGCAATGCACCGCTCCAAGCCCTCCTGAAGCTGGATCTGGACAACGGCACACAAACCGTTTGGAGCGCAGCCCCCCAAGGATTTATCGGCGAACCCATTTTTGTGCCCCACCCCCAAAACACCGACGAAGATGCCGGATGGTTACTCAGCTTGGTTTATGATGCCGCCCAACACCGTACCGATGTGGTCATTTTAGACGCCCAAGACCTCGCAAAAGGTCCGATAGCCCGCTTACATTTGACCCACCCTATCCCCTATGGTTTACATGGGTGTTTTAAACCCCAGGTTTTTTTACGCGATAGTTAAACGATGGGGGAACCCAATCATGGCCATCAAACTGCTCTTTGTCTGTCTCGGTAACATCTGTCGATCCCCCTCAGCAGAAGGCATGATGAATCATCTGATTGCCCAAGCTGGATTAAGCGATCGCATTGAATGCGACTCCGCTGGCACCAGCAGTTACCACATCGGCGAACCCCCCGATGCGCGCATGACCGCTGCTGCCGCCAAAAATGGCATTCCCCTCAAGGGGCGTGCCCGCCAGTTTGAACCGGAAGACTTTGAGCAATTCGATCTCATTTTGGTCATGGACCAAGACAATTACCAGGCACTCTTGGCCCGCGATCGCACCGGGCAATACGGTGCGAAAATTCGGCTCATGTGCGACTACTGCCAAAAATTCCCCGACAAGGAGGTGCCTGATCCCTACTATGGCGGGGCAGACGGGTTCCAGTATGTAATCGATTTATTGCTAGATGCCTGCAATGGGTTACTACAAGACTTAAACCAAACCCAACTCAACGCAAATCCGCCTCGCTAGCAGGCGAGGTGTCCACCAACTGATGTTCCATAGCAAAGCGGACTAAATCGGCCCGATTGCTGGTTTCGGTTTTCTGCAACAATCGACTGACATATTTTTCAATGGTGCGGGGGCTAAGGCGCAACTTCGTGCCAATATCGCGGTTCGATAACCCATAACTGAGTAACCGCAACACCTCGATCTCGCGATCGCCCAGGGGAATCTCTTGGGGGTTGGCCAGCCGGCCTGAGTCCATGTCCGGTTCCCGCCGCATCTGAAACTCAGACTGCATCATTTGATGGCGATCCAACAAATTACGCACAATGGCCGACAGTTCCAACAAATCGCAGGGCTTGGCCACATAAACATCGCAGCCCAGCCGATACCCACGAATGCGATCCTCCGTCTGGCCCCGTGCTGTCAAAAGAATGATGGGCAACAATCGATAGGCGGGCAATTTGCGCAGTTTCCGCACCAGGTCGTAGCCATCCATTTGAGGCAGCGTAATATCGGCAATCATCAAATGGGGGTGATAGCTCTGAATCAGCGTTAATGCATCCTCCGCTGTGGAAGCGGGGACAACGCCATAGCCCTCTGCCTCAAAGTGATCAAT
>JBAVRC010000311.1:0-1629 GCA_049694615.1 Thermosynechococcaceae cyanobacterium
AGAGGTAGCCGCCTGTCCCTAAGGCAATCTGGGCATGGTGACGGGACACCGTTAAGTCGTCGCTCAGACACAGCACATTATCGGGGGCGCGCCCAATGGTCACAATGTTTGCATTAAGCCACAAATCTTGAAAAAAGGTACCCTCTTTGCGAATGACAAGCTTGGCGCTATTCTGGGACATCGGCGTCTTGAAACCCTGAACACAATGGTAGTTGCCCTTAACGGGGAAGACCTAGATCAACCATCTAAATCTCTCGCGATTAACGGTGCTTCAGTGTCATGATAGGGCCGATTTGCCCAAGGCGGATAGAGTCCACCGGCTAGGTGAGGAAATTTTCTCAAGGTCTAAAGAATTTATTTCTGAGCGATCCTTTACAAGCACGGTTTAATGGGATTAATTGATCGACAAGCAGGTATGTGAGGCGGAAATGACGGGTGCCCGATTGCAACTCCTGACCGACCCGGATCGGCAACAGATTCCCCTTTACCCGCGCAGCGTCACCTTAGGGCGCGGCTACGACAATCATCTGGTCATTAACGAGTCATTTGTCTCGCGTTACCACGCCCGCATCGATCGCGTGAACGGGGGCTATACCCTGACGGATCTCGGCAGTGCCAATGGAACCAAGGTAAACGACCGACGGATTCCAGCCGAAACACCCATCACACTCTCCCACGGCGATCGCATCGACATTGGCGGCTTGGCGGTGACGTTTATGCTCAGCGAAGTGTCTGACCTGGATACGTCGTCGGCGTCCGATTCCGCGCCACCCGAAGCCCAAACAGTACTGGCCCCGGAGGGCGGGTCGATTCTCCAATTGGGGGTGCCACCCGAAACCTTATCCCTGCGAGGGCGAGATACCTTTACGATTGGACGCGATCAGACCAACGATCTAGCCATTCCCCATCCCACCGTTTCCCGTTTCCATAGCCGCATTGAACGCCGGGACGGGTCTTTTGTCGTCACGGACCTGAATTCCAGCAATGGCACCTACATTAATGGCCAGCAGGTGACTCGTCCGGTGGCACTACGGGCCAATGACACCATTCGCATCGGGCCTTGCAGCTTGGTGTTGAATATTAATGAAACCCTCACCCAAAACTTTGAAGAAGGCAACCTGCGCTTGGACGGTTTGCACTTAAGCAAAGTGGTGGGCAAAAATGTGCAACTGCTCCACGATGTATCGATTTCGATTTTGCCACGGGAATTTGTGGCACTGCTGGGCGCTAGCGGCAGCGGCAAATCCACTTTACTGGATGCCTTAAATGGTCTTAGACCGGCCTCTGGGGGCAAGGTACTGGTGAATGGCACGGATTTGTATAAAAATTTCCAGGTGTTTGCCACCCAGATGGGGTATGTGCCCCAGCAAAATATCATCCACGCCGATCTCACGGTGGCGGAGGCCATGTTTTTTGCGGCGCAAATGCGGATGCCCCCGGATACCACCCCGGCTGAGCGGCAACAGCGCATTCAAGATGTGCTGGATGATGTTGGGTTAAGTCATCGACGCGAGGTGCCGATTAAACTCCTGAGTGGCGGTCAACAGCGGCGGGTTTCCATTGGGGTGGAGTTGCTCAACAAACCCAGTTTATTTTTCTTGGATGAGGCGACTTCTGGACTAGATCCGG
>JBAVRC010000312.1:0-3475 GCA_049694615.1 Thermosynechococcaceae cyanobacterium
ACCCCAGACGTGCGGCCCAAAGCCATGGGGCAATATGCCTCGTCTCCCCAACAACCCCTAGAGGCCATCAGTGCTTCGGACTTAGTGGGTCTTCTCACGACAGTGTGCGAAACCCTCAAAGTGTCCGACAAAGTGGTGCAAACCAGCGCCTTTGCCCAAACCGTCGAAACCGAACAGCGGTTTGTCAGCAGCAATGGATCCGATGTAACCCAGCATTTTTTCTTTGTAGATACGGACTATTCCGCCACTGCACAGGATGGCACGATCATCCAAAAGCGATCGGATAACGGCCAAATGGCCCGCTGCTACCAAGCTGGGGTTGAAGTTTTTGATCCCGCCTCAGTGTTGGCCCGCGCCCGACAAATTGGCGAACAAGCCGTGGAACTGTTGGCTGCGGAAGACTGCCCTACCACCACCACTACCTTAGTCCTTGCCCCTGACCAGATGATGCTGCAAATCCACGAGAGCATCGGTCATCCCCTGGAACTCGATCGCATTTTGGGGGATGAGCGCAATTACGCCGGATCCAGTTTCGTCAAGTGCTCCGACTTTGGAACCTTGGTCTACGGGTCACCCCTGATGAATGTCGTCTTCGACCCCACTGTTCCTGGCGAACTGGCCGGATACGCCTTTGACGATGCCGGAATGCCCGCTCAACGGGAATATTTGATCCAAGCCGGGTTGTTGTTGCGGGGTTTGGGGAGCTTAGAAAGCCAAACCCGATCTAAAATCCCTGGCGTGGCGAACTTTCGGGCTACCTCCTGGAACCGTCCGCCCATCGATCGCATGGCCAACCTCAACCTGGAACCGGGAACCAGCACCTTTGAGGAGATGATTGGCGAGATCGAATACGGCGTCTATATGGAGTCCAATCGCTCCTGGTCCATCGACGACTATCGCAATAAGTTTCAGTTTGGCTGCGAGTACGCCAAGCTCATCGAAAAGGGCCAATTCACCAAAACCCTGCGCAACCCCAACTATCGCGGCATCACCAATCCGTTTTGGCGCAGTTTGGTCAAGGTGGGCGATCGCAGCACCATGGGGGTTTACGGCACGCCCTTCTGTGGCAAAGGCGAACCCAACCAGACCATTCGCGTCGGTCATGCCTCACCCACCTGTGTCTTTACGAATATCGAAGTATTTGGAGGTGCCGCGTGAATCTCCCCACCCAATGGGAACAGTCCTTTAACCCACTTTGCGATTTGTTATTGGATAGCCTGCAAACCAATGAGCACCTGTCCATCGAACTGGCGGGAGAGCAAAGCCACTTTATGCGCCTCAACGGGGGCAAAGTCCGTCAGACTGGAACCGTCACCGATGGCGACATTTCCCTTCGCCTCAGCCATAACCAACGCACGGCGATCGCATCGGTCCCGTTTACTGCCGACTTAGGCGTCGATAGCGCCACGGCCCTGGATGCCCTCAAAGATCTGCGTTTGGAACTGCCCCAACTCCCAGAAGATCCCTATTTGGTATTGCCGCAAAACTATGGCTCCAGTCGAGAGGTTTATGCAGGGGAATTGTTGTCCCCTGTCGATGCGCCCCAAGCCATTTTTCCCTATGTACAAGGGGTAGACTTTACCGGGATTTATGCCTCCGGTCCCATCGTGCGGGCCAATGCCAACTCTGCTGGACAGCGCCATTGGTTTGCCACGGAAACCTTCTTCCTGGACTACTCCATGATTGCCCCCTCCGAGAAGGCGGTGAAAAACACCTTTGCCGGACCCATTTGGGATGCCGCTGCGTTTCTGGCCCAAGTTGATGCCTCAAAACAACAACTGCAAGCGATGGATCGTCCAGTCAAGGCCATTGCACCGGGACAATACCGCACCTATCTAGCTCCAGCGGCGATCGCAGAAATCCTGACCATGTTTTCCTGGGGGGCGGTGAGTGAAGCTTCCCTGCGCCAAGGGGGCAGTGCTCTGGCCAAACTCCGGGACGGCAAGTCCCTGTCGCCCTTGTTTTCTCTTCAGGAAAATTTCAGTCGCGGCACGGTGCCCCGTTTCAATGATTTGGGCGAAGTGGCCCCGGAAACGGTCCCCCTCATCGTGGCCGGGGAATTGGTCCATACCTTGGTGAATGCCCGGACGGCCAAAGAATATGGCGCAACCAGCAATGCTGCCAACGGCAGCGAAAGCCTCCGTGCCCCGGAGGTGGCACCGGGAACCCTCGCACCGGAGGATATCCTGCGGCAACTGGACACGGGGTTATATCTGTCCAATTTGCACTACCTCAACTGGAGCGATCGCACCGGCGGACGCATCACGGGCATGACGCGCTATGCCTGTTTCTGGGTGGAAGACGGTGACATTATTGCCCCGATCCAAGACCTGCGGTTTGACGATAGTTTGTATCGGTTTCTCGGCGAGAACTTGGAAGCAGCCACCACCACGCAATCCTTTGTGGCCGATGTGGACACCTATGGCGGGCGATCGCTGGGAGGCTGTCTGGTCCCCGGTCTGTTGATCCGGGATTTTGCCTTTACGCTTTAATCCGGATGTCTCACCCGTCTGTTGAGAGGGGATAAAAGAGGTTAGAGATGGCTAACCCTAGGGGTTTACCCGTAGCGATCGCTCAAGTGAATTAAATCCTGTGTCGGGTTGCCAAACACCCTGATTGGCTAATCGAATGGAGTAGGCGGGCCGTCCATTTAGACGAGGCATTGGATCCGGCAAATTCAGCAATACATCATATTGCCCTGTTGCCGCATTTTTCGGGATTTTACCCGAAACCTTGACCGTAATCGGCCCCGCTTCTGGAAACCAAAAACGTGGATCCTGAGTGGGGCTGAGCGGTTGCAAAATTGAGAGGCGAATCTGTTTCCGGGTTTGACGATGTCGCAGAACTAACTCCAGGTCTCTGCGGTTATAGGGGCTGGCATAGCCCACATTTTGAACCACGAAATAACCGTTCAATGTGCCTCCCGACTGGACCTGTGTTGGAAAACGAGAGCGAATCAATTGGAAACGATAGCCCAAGCGGTTAGCAATGTTGGCATAGCAGCCCTCTCGCTTCCAACGGTTTAGATCGCCCTTATAAAACTCATCGTTCAAATAACTCCAGTGAAACCGAGCTAATTCAGCTTGGGCCGTTGGGCAATCGCTGCGATGTTGGGATGGAGTGACCTGACAGGTTTCGCCCCCAACGGCAATAAATGGTGATGCTTTGTCCAGATATGCCTTCATCTGTCGGATATTAGGCTCGTAGGTCCCCGCATCATACGCATTGGCCAGAAAACAATCATTATGGTGCGCGGTGCGGCTTTGGTTGTTGCCTGTAAAGGCATTTTGTAACGCCAACGGCTGCGGGAAAACATCGCGCATGTAACCGGGCGTGCGAATTTGGACCATGCGGCTGTTGGGAACTGCTGCCAAAAGTGCCTTCAGGATTTTGGCGCGATTGACCCGACTATCCAGCCCATTTTCTGAACTATGCCATTCTCCCCAAGCCCCAATAAACCCCGCTTGTAAAACGG
>JBAVRC010000313.1:0-5067 GCA_049694615.1 Thermosynechococcaceae cyanobacterium
GACTGGTATAGGGGTAGTCCGTTTTCCCAGCAACCCCCACGCTCATGGTGCTGCCGTCGGTCAAGGCAAGCCGTGCCGACCCTTGGACTTGAATCAGATAGGCCTCTAGGCGATCGCGCAACCAAACCAGTTCCAGTCCGCGCAAGGGTCCGCGCTGGGCTTGCAGGCCGTCGTTGCCTTCCAGTTGCAATCGCGTGGGGTGGGGGGAAGGCCAACGCGCAAAATTGGGGGGTAACCGATAGATCGGATAACGATAGTCAACAGTCGGCACTCGGCTAGCCCGATAGGTGGCCTCAAAGTATCCGGTAAAATCGACTGTCCCCTGGTTATCTTTGCCTACCGACTGATACAGCACAAACTCCCGTTGCACCGCAGCCGCTAATGCCGCCGCAGACGGAGCGGTCTGGACCAATGTCCGAAATCGCAGCAAACTGCGACGGACCCGCTCTCGCGTAAAGGCCGCGACGGGGTAGGTTTGGTAAGCGGCTGCCGCAGCAGGGGTATCCAGGTATCGCAAACTGTAATCAAGGGATCGGAGCAGATTGGTTTTGTCTCCCCCCTTCTGTCCCGGCAGTTGCCAAAGTTGTGTGTCCAAACCGAGATCCGGCAGGATTTGCTGCGGAGACAGCACCTGCAAGGGTGGAATTGCTATCCCAGGGGAGATCTGGACAACCATCGATGCGATGGCCAGCGCACAACCCCAAATCGTTTTCCGTCCAAACCCCATGAATGCTCCCCAAACGGTACTGTGTTAAAAACGGTCGACGCTGGACGTATAAACAGGTTCCACTCGAATCGCCAAAACACTCGCAGGCCGAACGATCATATATTCCCCTTGAACCGTCTTCATGGGCACATTGATCAAATCCCGAGAATCGTTTTTGGGGACTAGCTCATTGCTGTACCACTGCTGAAACTCCTGGATTGTGGCAAATCGGACCTCCTCACGGTGGCCACCTTGCAACAATAGATGTACGGCAAATTCACTCGGCGTCCTAGTCATTGCGCTCTCCCCGCCAAATCCAATGAACTTACCTATTATGGGCAAAAACAAGACCAAAATTTCTGAATCGGGTCTTTTTCCCGAAAATGACCTTTTTTCCGAGAAAACGCCACGATAAAGGGGTTGCGAGATGCAACCCCTTTATCACGAAGAACTGAGTTGATGGATTTAGCTGCAAGAATAGCACTCACCCGATCTGCGTCAGCATAACCTGCTTTTCGATTTAGATTGGATGGAGCTTCCAAGTCCTCTAGAGTCGACCCGGGTTGCGCTCCCATGGGTATAACAAAGGAAATACTAGTCAAATCGCGGAGCGCTATTCTGCATGAACGAGACAGATGCATCAATCAACAATGCTGATCCTTTTTGCTAAGTTGATCATAGGCTTTTTATCTGCCAGGGAAGCCTTTCAGCTTCACCTCCAATTATAAACACGGCATTCGTTGCTATGGCCCCTTTTGTCAGCAAAGTTAACCCATACGGACCAGCCACTCCGCGATCGCAAACTTCCGTAAATCGCACAGCCCTGTATCGCCACGACAAAAGCAGGCCAGCCCAAGCCAGTCGCCTAACCGCTAACCCGCAGCGCAATCGCTTATAGCTTGCTCCGATCCGTCAGAATTTCATAGCCCGCTTTGGTCACTAAAACCGTATGTTCAAACTGGGCCGATAGGGCATTATCCACCGTTACAGCGGTCCAACGGTCTCTCAGGATTCGAGTGTGTCTGGACCCCGCATTCAGAATGGGTTCGATCGCCAAGGTCATCCCTTCTCGCAGTTTCACATTCCGCATGGTGTGGGTGCGGTAATTAAAAACGGACGGCTCCTCGTGTAAATTGCGCCCAACGCCGTGGCCCGTAAAGTCTTCCACGATCACAAACCCATTGCCTTCCACATGGTCTTGAATGGCTCCAGCAATATCCATTAAGAAATTACCTTCCTTGACCTGCTCAATCCCCTTAAAAAGGGCTTCTTCGGCAATGCGAATGAGTTTAGCTGCATCTGGAGTCACCTGGCCCACGGCAATGGTAATACAAGAATCGCCATGAAACCCCTGAAAAAATGCCCCTGTGTCCACCTTCAGGACATCGCCTTCCCGAATCGTCTTTTTGCGATTGGGAATGCCGTGCACCACTTCATTATTAATTGAAGCGCAGATGGAGGCCGGAAACCCCTGATACCCCTTAAAGCTAGGGGTTGCACCCATAGCGCGGATACGCTTTTCAGCATAGACATCCAGATCGGCAGTCGTCATGCCGGGTTGAGTCATTTCCGCAATTTCCTTGAGCACAGTCGCCACTATCTTGGAGGCTTGACGCATGATCTCGATTTCGCGTTTGGATTTAATTTCAATGCCCCGGCTCTGCTTGGGAATCGTAGGCTGGGCCGACTGGGTCATCAATTGCGAGAGAATATTCATGCGTTATTCGTCAAACTAAAGGGGCCAATATGCGCTGTAGCCCTCAAAATAGGCAACACGCAAATCTTCTTTTAGAATAACCTTAAAGCTCAACTGCTGACATGGATTGAAGGGATGAGGCAACGATCATCCATATCCCTCGGCCATCCATGTCGCCCAGCCCTTTCCGCATCAGGTCAGGATCAAGGCTTGGGGCTAGCAATACCGTTTTATGATGGGTAAACCTTAATAAATGGGCACTCTAGCCATAGCTCTACGATGAGTCGCCTCTAGATCCTTACGTTGCAGACTGCTTCTGAAGAAAAGGTGTTCTCCCTTGCCCGACCTATTCCTATACGACATGAACCCTTATACATCGGGAAGATCTACCCATGGGGAATCTACGGACTCCGGTTTCTTAACGCCACCCACTCGACATTTGTTGGTGATTGAGGATGCCGAAAGCCAGCGGTTGCTGTCCCTAGAATCGACGTCCCATTCCCTTGGTCGCGATCCGAGCAACTCCATCGTACTCATGTCGAAGTCTATTTCTCGTCAGCACGCCCTATTATTGCGGGTCACCAGTTCTGACCCCAACAATTATGGTTTTTTGATCATTGACGGAAATCTACAGGGCAAACGTAGTACAAATGGCATCAAAGTTAATGGGAAAAAGTGCCATTCTCATCGCCTGAAACATAGCGATCAAATCTTTCTAGGCAATCAGGTCAAAGCCCGCTATCTTAACTTAAAAGACTTAACGGATGAAGAATTTGTGGCCTATTGCAAAAATATCGATTACGATATCCTATTGAATGATAATGAGGTTCCTTCTTCCGTACTGAATTTTGCTGAGGAAGCCTTTGACGAATCTTCTCTCGTGCGGTTGGCATCCTTCCCAGAAATTATTCCTAGCCCAATGTTCGAGATCAACCTTAAGGGTGATTTAACTTACCTGAATCCAGCGACGGCTCAGGTTTTTCCCAACCTTTCAAAAATGGGTGTTGCTCATCCCATGTTAGAAGGGTTATTTTCATTTATTAATGATTCAAATACCAATATTCTAGTTCGTGAAGTGAATGTTGGCTATCAATATTTTGAGCAATCGATTCATTACATTGCCGAGAGCGAACTCATTCGCTGTTGCGTTTTCGATATTACGGAGCGCAAACACGCTGAGTCAGAACTCCGCAAGCGCGATCGCTTGCTCCAAAGTGTAGCCGATGCAACAACCCATTTATTGGCCAATATAGAATATGATGCTGCCATCAATGAAGTATTAGCCATCTTAGGCCCTGCGGCACGGGCAGATCGCATTTGCATGTCCATGAACCACCGATCTCC
Organism: Thermosynechococcaceae cyanobacterium; assembly: GCA_049694615.1. Classification (GTDB taxonomy): domain Bacteria; phylum Cyanobacteriota; class Cyanobacteriia; order Thermosynechococcales; family Thermosynechococcaceae; genus JAAURS01. Next base: position 3,747 of record JBAVRC010000313.1, read on the forward strand.
CAATGCTGACGAGATAGTTCATAGCATTCGTTTCGAGTGGACCCAAGGGTCTACGCCTTCAATTCTCAGAAGTGCCCACCGCCATCATCAGTCCTATAGTAACGCCCATTTTCGTCGCTGGTACCATCTCCTAACCGATGAAAAAGCCATTCGCGGTTTAGTTAAAAAGTTCCCAGAAAACGAACGATCTTTTCTAGTACAGGACAACGTTTTATCGATCCTGGTCGTTCCCATTATTGTGGGTCATCAATTTTGGGGATTCATGGAACTTCATCAATGTTCTGAGGAATACGAATGGTCCCCCCAAGAGGAATCCATTGTTTTTGCGATGGCGGCCAGCATTAGCGCTGCACTCCAACGACAACAAACTGATGATATTATTCACCATCAGGCGTTTCACGATGCTCTGACCGATTTACCCAACCGCATCCTGTTTAATGACCGTTTAGAAGTGGCGCTAGCCAGTGCCCGCCGAAACGAACAAACGCTAGCCGTATTGTTCATGGATCTGGATCGCTTCAAAATTATCAATGATACTTTGGGCCATTCTGTCGGCGATGCCTTACTCCAGGAAGTGTCTCAGCGCCTGCGAACTTGCCTCAGAGATGGCGATACAGTCGCCCGATGGGGGGGCGACGAATTCACGATTTTACTGCCACAAATTCACGGGTTAGAGGATGCGAACAGTACCGTTTCCCGGATTCTGGAGAGCCTTAAAACAGCATTTCAATTCAACCAACATGAATTATATATCGATGCCAGTATTGGCATTGCGCTGTTTCCGCAAGATGGTACAGAGGCTGAAACCCTGCTTCAAAATGCGGATGTGGCCCTCTACCGATGCAAAGAGCACAACCGAGGCGGCAGCCAACTCTATGCCCCGGCCATGAACTCAAAGGCCCCAGAACTATTTGCAATGGAGACAAATCTGCGTCATGCTTTAGAACGCAAGGAGTTCTTGCTACATTACCAACCGAAGTTTGACATCCAGACCGGTGCCATTGTGGGTCTAGAGGCCTTGTTGCGCTGGCAACATCCAGAGATGGGATTAGTTTCTCCAGGCATTTTTGTACCCCTTGCTGAAGAAACCGGTCTGATTATTGATATTGGTACTTGGGCGTTACATACCGCTTGTCAACAAGTCGTTCAATGGCATCGAATCGGCTTACAACCCCTCTCGGTTGCCGTCAATCTGTCTGCCCGTCAATTTTATCAGCCCAACCTGGTTGACACAATTGCCCAAGTATTGGCGAATTCCCAATTAGATCCTCGCTACTTGGAACTGGAAATTACGGAAACGACGGCGATTAAGCATATGGAC
>JBAVRC010000314.1:0-1887 GCA_049694615.1 Thermosynechococcaceae cyanobacterium
TCTTCAAAGGATTACAATTGCTCACCTTGACAGGGGTAGGCATGGTGACCAATGGGGACGATATTTTGTTTGTGAAGTTGGGGCAAGTTGGGCAACGGCAATATTCTCTATCGCGTGTTTTTGCGCCGTTTACGTCCAGTCGAGAGTTATATGGTGCTTTGCAGGTTTTAAAGTGTTTTGGTCAGGCGATTGGGGATGTTATGGGTTAGGCGATCGCACTCCAAAACCGGAAACTTTTCGGATGAAGGCGGATCGCACCTGAAGTACAGCCTGAGAGACTGCGATCGCAGTTCCTCCGCAAAACCATCCAAAGCGGCGATCTTACCTGAAGTACAACCTGAGATGCTGCGATCGCATTTCCTCACTAGCATGAATCTGAATTGGGCGATGCTAAACACTTACATCAACAACAACATTCTTAATAAAGTCAATGAGCCTTTGATTGCCATTTTTGCAATGTATGTGCAGCATACGAAATACAGCGGCTTTCAAGAAAGCTCGATCCTCAAACCCTAAGGATTCATGATAAAGCGCATATCCTTCAATTGCATCTATCCATTTTTGATCGGAATCGGGAATATTTTTCCGAGGATCACGACACCAGGAACGAAATCCATTCAGCCAAGTATTAAAAGCTTCGTCTAATATATCTCGTTTATACCGTTCTCGAATATGGAATACTTCATCCCAAGTCGTTATTTCTTCAGAATTAATACTAAAATCGATTTCCCATTTTGGGAGTGGTTCTTTAGTCTTCCCAATCGTTCCAGCAAAAGGCTGGCTGTTGTTAAGGGAAACCATTACTGTTTCATGGTTGTAAGGCTCAAATGACTTACGCCGAGTTCCATCAGTTTTTCTAAGCATATCCTGCGCGAGTTTATAGCCTGAATTGCATTTATTTCCCATTGGAACAAGATTGCGTAAATTTGCAGATGCAAAGGAATATTTATGCTTTGGCAAGTAGTGATCTAATGCTTCACGGGGTGCACCTGGCGCATCGAAGTATTCGCATCCACAGAAGGGGCATACATGGTAGGATGCTGCGTCATATATTGCTTTGTAGTGCTTGTCACGAATTTCAAGATTTGTAAGCAGACTAAAGGCAAATTCAAAGAGAGCTTTTACTGGTTCTTGGATATCTAACGGCAGCTCAGTAATAGTTTCGCAGTCACACTGACAAGACAAAAGGAGAGCAATCTCGTTCTGATCGTTAAACGCTTGTAAAATTCTGTTTTGTTCCGCAATAGTAAGATTGGCTACTGCTGTCTGATAAACGTTTAGTTTATCTTTCAATCCTGTACGTCTTTGGAGCCTATTTCGATACAGTACTGGAATCGTCTCAGGCCATTCTGGCAAAAGCTTCCCTGTTTCTATGCTGGCATGAATCAGTTGTAGAGTTTCACTCAAGCATTCATGAAGCCAGTTATCTGTTGTCGCCGCAATAGGATATCCAAAAAGCATTCTAAAACCCGTCTTTAATTTGTTAGCTGCCGAAGGTGATCTGCGAGAAACGCTTTCTCTACAGAGTTCCCTAAACGCTGAATTCCTGCTCTAATTTCGTCAGGGTTGTTACTCTGCATAAGTTCTTCAATCTCATCACGAGAGATTTGAGAAATGGGTGGACGAATACCAAAGCATTCTTCAATGATTGTGTCAAATGTTGAGCCAAATGTTTCAACATCAGGATTTTTAATTTGGATCTTTCCTTCTTCGTTCTTACTAAAGATAAAAACTTTGTCTCTTTGCATATCCGAAGGGATGAAGGGTGCATGTGTTGTCAGCAAACAGTCTTGCCTAGAGGCCCTAGAGGTCAATGCCACTGAAATAAGGAGGCACAAAAAATCTGTAAGGCTTGATTTAGGTGCATCATAGCCTTACAGACTAAAA
>JBAVRC010000315.1:0-2181 GCA_049694615.1 Thermosynechococcaceae cyanobacterium
AGCAACTTTGCGCCTTCTACAATGAGGGTGCTGGGTTCTGAAGGCTCATCATCGGCCACATTGTAGATTGAACCGGGATGGGGCGATCGCATGGAGGCCCAGAGGGTCTGCACAATATCATCCACATGGATACGGCTAAAAACATGGCCGGGTTTGTCGATATGATGGGCTGTGCCGCTGCGGAGTTTATCCAAAATACTTTGGCCGGGACCGTAGATACCGGGTAGTCGGAAAATATGGGCGGGGAGACCCGACTTCAAGAAGGTGGCTTCAATGCTAACGCGATGTTGCGATCGCGTATTTTGGGGATTGAGTGGGCTGGTTTCATCCACCCAAGCGCCTTGGGTATCTCCATAAACGCCCGTGGTGGAAAGATAGCCAAACCAGGTTAGGGGCGATCGCAATAAGGTAGGCATCAGGCTAGCCGCCACGGGATCAATGCCTTGGGAATCGGGGGCAATGGTGCTGAGGACGTGGGTTACCCCCGTTAGGGCTGCTTCCGGCAATGGGGTAATGGTTTCTCCTGTGTTGTAGGCAAAGGGAAAAATGGGGATATTTAACCCCGCCAGGGGAGAGCCAGAACGGTTGGTTCCCTGAACGTCAACCTGATTGCGAACCAACGCTTGGGCCAGACGTTTTCCGGTATAGCCGCAGCCCAGAATGAGAACTTTCATAGCGAACAATTTAAGTCCATGAGGATTGAAGACGGGCTATAAATAGACGATGACTGCAAACCCATTTTATGGTTCGAGGTGCCCGAACGATGACTGACTTAATGCAACCGATCCAAGTCATCGGCGGTGGATTAGCGGGGACAGAAGCCGCATGGCAAATTGCCCAGGCCGGTATTCCCGTCATATTGTACGAAATGCGACCCCAACGCACCAGTCCAGCTCATCATACCGATACCCTGGCTGAACTGGTCTGTAGCAATTCCTTTGGGGCGATGTCCAGCGATCGCGCGGCGGGGTTGCTACACCATGAACTGCGATCGCTGGGTTCAATTGTGATTGCCAAAGCCGATGAACATGCGGTGGCGGCTGGGGGAGCCTTGGCCGTGGATCGGGCGGTTTTTAGCCAGGATTTAACCCAAACCTTAGCCCAACATCCGCTCATTGACCTGCGCCGCGAAGAGGTCTTGGCTATTCCCCCTGATGGGATTACTGTGTTGGCCTCTGGCCCCTTGACCAGTCCAGCCCTTACCGCAGACTTGCATCGGTTTACGGGGATGGACTATTTAAGTTTTTTCGATGCGGCTAGCCCCATTGTGGTAGGGGATTCCATTGATCGATCAGTGGCGTTTTTAGCCTCTCGGTATGACCGGGGCGAGGCGGCCTATCTCAACTGTCCCCTGAGCCGCGAACAATATCTAGCCTTTTCGACGGCACTTTGTCAGGCAGAACAAGCTGAACTTAAGGATTTTGACCAAGACAGTGCGCAATTTTTTGAAGGGTGTTTGCCCATTGAAATCATGGCGCGACGCGGCGAAGACACCTTACGTTACGGTCCCCTGAAACCCGTGGGAATTTTCGATGCGCGATTGGGAGATTTCAAAGACCCGGCTAACCGCGAGAAACGGCCCTATGCTGTGGTTCAACTCCGGCAAGAAGATCGAGCGGGTCAACTGTGGAATATGGTGGGGTTTCAAACCAATCTCCGCTGGGGAGAACAAAAGCGCGTGTTTCAGATGATTCCAGGGCTAGAACAGGCCGAATTTGTGCGCATGGGCGTCATGCACCGCAATACGTTTCTGAATGCACCGCAATTGCTGCAACCCACCCTGCAATTCAACGCCAGACCCACTGTATTGGCCGCAGGCCAATTGATTGGGACAGAAGGTTATACCGCAGCGGCTGCTGGCGGTTGGCTGGCGGGCACCAATGCGGCGCGACTGGCCCGTGGATTGGGTTGTCTCAGCTTACCCCCAACCACGATGGCAGGTGCATTGTTCGACTTTATTCATTCGGCTTCGCCCAAACACTTTCAACCCATGCCGCCGAATTTTGGCATTTTGCCGCCATTACCGGATCGGATTCGGAACAAGCAGGAGCGCTATGGTGCCTATCGCGATCGCGCCTTGGCCGATTTGGCGAATTGGATGAACGGGTTAGCCCGGATTTCTCACCAGCATTTGTCAAAACAGCCGAAAAGTCTTATGCAGTAGTAATTTGAGCAAAAGTC
>JBAVRC010000316.1:0-3819 GCA_049694615.1 Thermosynechococcaceae cyanobacterium
GCAACAAGCTCGCATTCCCCTCGTCGTGGTGATTGACCATCACAGTGCCCAGGACGGCTTGCAGGCGGAGTTTATGGATATTCGCACCCATACGCGGGCCACGGCCACCATCTTGACCCAATATCTCCAAGCAGGGCTATTGACCTTAGACAGCAGCATTGGCGAGCATGTCAAATGCGCCACGGCCCTCATGCATGGGTTGCGGTCCGATACCAATCGACTGATGCAGGCCCAGGAAGAAGACTTTTTGGCTGCGGCCTACTTGAGTCGGTTTTACGATGCTCAGTTGCTTAATACCGTCTTAATGTCTTCGCGCTCTAAGCAGGTCATGGATGTGATTGAGCGTGCCCTCAAAAACCGCAATGTTCAAAACAACGTCAGTATTGCTGGGGTTGGGTTTCTGCGCTACGACGATCGCGATGCGATTCCTCAAGCCGCTGACTTCCTGATTACGGAAGAAAACATCCATACGGCGGTGGTCTACGGCATTGCCCATGATGAAGACGAGGAATTAGAACTGGTGGTGGGGTCCTTAAGAACCACGAAAATCACTCTCGACCCCGATGAGTTTATTAAGGAAGCCTTTGGCCAAGATGCCCAAGGTCGATTCTTTGGCGGCGGGCGATCGCTGGCGGGCGGGTTCGAGATCCCTATGGGCTTTTTGTCGGGTCTCAATGAGAATTCCGAGTATGCCAAGCTCAAGTGGACCGTCTTTGATACCCAAATTAAGCAAAAACTCCTCCGCCTGATTAACCCAGAGGGCAGCATGATTCGCACGAATTAAGGCTGACTTGCATCTGGGGCCGCAACCGTTTGCAACATATTCCTTAAGATGCGTTAACATAAGTTAATAAAATTGTTTTTTGACCCGGCCCGCCTTAGCCCGTCTGGAGGATTCAGCTCTCGTGAATAACAAGCGATGGAGAAATGCAGGACTGTATGTTCTGCTAGGGATTGTCGTTCTGGCCCTTGCGACCTCATTTTTTGATCGACAGCCGCCTGCCAAGGAAAGCTGGCGGTACAGTCAACTCATTGAGGCGGTTGAGAAGAAGCAGATCGAAAAAATTGGCATTAGTGCCGACCGTAGCCAAGCCCAGGTGGTGGCTCAGGATGGAACGCGCATCCAAGTCGATCTGCCTCCCGATCCCGAACTCATCAATATTCTGACCACCAACAAGGTCGATATCACGGTGATTCCCCCCAGCGATGAGGGCTTTTGGGTGAGAGCCTTTAGTACTTTCCTCGTCCCGATCGCTTTGTTGGTAGGGCTGTTTATCCTGTTTCGGCGCGCCCAGAATGGCCCTGGGAACCAAGCCATGAATTTCGGCAAGTCTCGCGCCCGCGTGCAGATGGAGCCGCAAACCCAGGTCACGTTTAACGATGTGGCTGGGATTGAACAGGCCAAGTTGGAGTTGACCGAGGTCGTCGATTTCCTTAAAAACGCGGATCGCTTTACAGCGGTGGGTGCCAAAATTCCCAAGGGCGTCCTGCTCGTTGGACCGCCGGGAACCGGGAAAACCCTGTTAGCCCGTGCTGTAGCTGGGGAAGCGGGGGTTCCGTTCTTCTCCATCTCGGGATCTGAATTTGTGGAAATGTTTGTCGGGGTGGGTGCTTCCCGCGTCCGCGATTTATTTGAGCAAGCCAAGTCCAATGCCCCTTGTATTGTGTTTATCGATGAAATTGATGCCGTGGGGCGTCAACGCGGTGCCGGTCTCGGCGGCGGCAACGATGAACGGGAACAAACCCTGAACCAGTTGCTCACGGAAATGGATGGGTTTGAGGGCAATACGGGCATCATCATCATCGCGGCCACCAACCGTCCCGATGTATTGGATGCGGCCCTATTGCGCCCCGGTCGATTTGATCGCCAAGTGGTGGTGGATCGCCCCGACTATAAAGGTCGTCTGGAAATTCTGAATGTCCATGCGCGGGGCAAGACCCTCAGCAAGGATGTGGATTTGGAAAAGATTGCCCGCCGGACCCCTGGTTTCACCGGAGCCGATCTGTCCAACCTGCTCAATGAAGCGGCCATTTTAGCCGCCCGTCGCAACTTCACCGAAATTTCTATGGATGAGGTGAACGATGCCATTGATCGCATCTTGGCTGGACCGGAGAAGAAAGACCGGGTGATGAGCGAAAAACGCAAAACGCTCGTGGCATACCACGAAGCGGGTCATGCCTTGGTGGGCGCATTGATGCCGGACTACGATCCGGTACAGAAAATTAGCATCATTCCCCGTGGACGAGCGGGTGGTCTGACCTGGTTCACCCCCAGCGAAGATCAAATGGATTCCGGTCTCTATAGCCGCTCCTACTTGCAAAATCAAATGGCAGTAGCCTTGGGCGGACGGATTGCCGAGGAAATTATTTTCGGTGAGGACGAGGTGACCACAGGGGCCTCCAATGATTTGCAACAGGTGGCACGGGTGGCCCGTCAAATGGTGACCCGCTTTGGAATGAGCGATCGCCTCGGTCCTGTCGCACTGGGTCGCCAGCAGGGCAATCCATTCCTGGGTCGCGATATCATGTCCGAACGGGACTTCTCCGATGAGACTGCCGCTGCCATTGACGACGAAGTGCGTAACTTGGTGGATCAAGCCTACCGTCGCGCCAAGGACGTGCTGGTTAAAAACAAACATGTCTTGGATGAAGTGGCTGCACAATTGGTTGAGAAGGAAACCGTCGATGCGGAGGAATTGCAAACCATTCTGAATCGCAGCAGTGTGACGATGGCGACGATCGCTTAAGTATCACCGACCTGATTGACACCCTTGAATTGGCCCCCAAACCCCTCTGTCAGCCCTGAAGAGGGGTTTGGGATGTGAAGACGTTTATAATGAATGCTAGGCAGAGTCAGAAATAAAGAGATGCCCGTTATTGCAACCCAATCGTACGTCGAATATCGAGACGAAGCTTATTGGATTGAGGGAACTCGAATTTCCCTCGATTCGGTCATCTATGCCTTTCAAAACGGAACATCGCCTGAGAGCATTATGCAATGCTTTCCCCTCCTCAATTTGGAGCAGGTTTATGGCTCTATCGCTTTTTATCTAGCCCATCGGGCTGAGATTGATGCTTACTTAGCAACCGAGGAAAAAACGTTTAATGCCATGCCTCAGCCGCTCCAATCGACCGATCCTGAGTTGTACCAAAAACTCCTAGCTGCTAAGGCTGAAAGACAGCAGGTGAAATTTTGAAGGTTCGCTACCAAGCTGATGCCGATTTAAACCAAGCGATTGTAACAGGGGTCTTACGACGAGAACCAACCATCGATTTTCAAACGGCTTTTGCTGCTGGGTTGGCAGGAATTAAAGATTCAGAGGTGTTAGCGATCGCAGCAAGGCAAGGTCGTGTCCTGATCAGCCATGATCGCAAAACCATGCCATCAGAGTTTGCGACGTTTATGATTGGCAATCAAAGTTCAGGTGTTATTATCGTTTCTAGAAAGGTGCCTATTGAAGTTGTGATCGAAGAGTTACTGCTGATTTGGGAAATTTCCTCTGCAGAGGAGTGGATAAACCGTATTGCAAAACTCCCTCTTTAATTAATATGGGATACCGTTCTAGATAAAGTGAATAATTTATTTATGTTTGAATATCTAGTTATATTGCTCATCTTAAGCGCGGCACTTTACCTAATCTTCTGGTCATTTGAGAGGATTATAGTGCGATTTAGATCTCCTAGTTCTGAACAGGACACTGCTAAAAATGAAGAAGCGGGGGGATGGAGCGTAAGGCGGGACAGCGTGCGAGATGGATTGTATAGAAATCTAAAGAAAAACCCTGTACCGAGGTACAAGGTCGAGTATCGTACCTTGAT
>JBAVRC010000317.1:0-1768 GCA_049694615.1 Thermosynechococcaceae cyanobacterium
TCGCTCGATCCACTTCACCCGCGACCAGATCCGCGAATATGCCTTCAAGTTGAATCAGACCTTTACGGTTACCGAATTGGACCGGGCGATCGCAGCCCATCCCGCCTTGATCGACTACGGCAAAATCCGAGGCACGGGCGAATTCAGGGGACAGTTCACCACCGTTGCCGCCCTGGAGCGGGAAATCCGCACGGCGAAAGCTTGGATGCAGGGTCAGGGCCAAGGGACGCCCATCCTCAATCGCGAAATTACAATCCAAGCTTTGGCACAAACACACCTCAAAACAGGACAACGCGACGCCATCGTTGGGGTGTTAGCCAGCACCAACCGACACCAGATCATTCATGGACTATCTGGGGTCGGTAAAACCGCAGCCCTGCGGCAACTCAAAGCCTTGACCGACCGCCAAGCCATCGAAGTCTTAGGATTTGCGCCCAGTCTGGATGCGGCCCAAAAGCTATCGAACGAACTGGGTATCGTCACCCACACCGTCCAGAAACTGGTCAAGGGCAACTTCCAGCTCAACCCCAACCAATTGCTGATGATTGACGAGGCAGGAATGGCCAGTGCCGACATGCTCGATATCGTTCTGCAAAAAGCCAATGCAGCCGGAGCACGGGTACTTTTGGTGGGGGATACAGGCCAAAACCAAGCCATTGAAGCAGGTTCGCCCCTGAGATCCCTCATGGCCCACGGAGCCGGGATTCACCACATTTCTGAAATCATCCGCCAGCAGGACAACGTTCAAAAGAAAGCCGTCGAACTAATCGCTCAAGGCAATGGTCTCGACGCCCTCAGTCTGCTCAACGAACATGGCTACATCCATCCCATCGAAGACCAGACCCAACGGGTTAACGCGATCGCCGCCGAGTATCTGGCACTCTCGCCGGAAGCGCAGGCCAATACTTTGATTGTGGCGGGGACCAATGTCGAAAAGGACGCGATCGCCGACCAGATCCGAGCCGGACTCAAAGCCAACGGAACCTTGGGTGAATTTTGTACAATAATCCAAATCAGGGATAGAGCCTTGACCCCAGAGGAAGCCAAGGAGACTCGGTATTACCGAATCGGCGATTATGTGCGTCTCTCGCGCCATTACAAAAGCATCCCGTTGCAAAAGGATACGCCCTACCGCGTCGTGGGCAAAGTCGAGGACGAACTGTTGTTGGAATCGCCGGGGGGCAGACGCTATCGCTTTAACCCGCAACAGGGTAAGGACAAACAAGTTTTTGCCAGTCGGGATTTTGACTTTGCTGTGGGCGATTCCCTGCGATGGACCGCCAGTTATCGAGAGAAAGGACAAATCAATGGCACGACATTTAAGGTCGCCGCCCTTAACGGCTCAATCGCTACCATTCTCGGCAACAACGGGTTGACGCAAATCGACCTCACCCAACCCCTCGCGATTGATTACACCTTGACCAGCACCAGCTACCGCGCCCAGGGCAGCGATCGCCCTAGCGTGTTTGTGTCGGCCACCAATGATCCGACTTCAAACCGAGAACCGTTTTATGTCAGTATTTCGCGGCAAATCAAGGACTTAAAAATCTGGACCCAGGACTACGAAGCCTTAAAACGCCGGGTGTCCGAGTCCAGTGTGCAACGCAATCCCCTAGAACTAATTGGAGAATTTTATGCCCGACCCAACCCAAACCCTCAACCCCTTGACGCAGATTCTGGACCTCTTGCAGGAGAATCAATCGTCATCGACCGAGCTGAGGCAAATGATCGAGGCGTTACCCAACGCGATGATCGAGCGGATCCAGGA
>JBAVRC010000318.1:0-6397 GCA_049694615.1 Thermosynechococcaceae cyanobacterium
GGGGCTATTGTTGGCCTTTGGGTTCGGGTCGGCTATTCCTCTATTGGCGATCGCCTATGGGGGACGCACCCTAAGTCGACGACTTTTGGGGTTGCGTGCTCGTAGCGCATCGTTGCACCGGATCGGCGGCGTTTTAATTGCCGGAACTGCGATCGCCATTTTGATGGGCTGGGATGTCCGGATCCAGCTTTGGTTGGCCCCATTTTTTCCACGGTTACCGCTCTGAAGGGACATTCGTCCCAACATTTACCTCCCCTTAAAGGCATAAAGGAGATTAACCCCATGTCGAACCATCGGTTTTCCATTCCTCGTCCAATGTTGTATGGCAGTCTTGCTGCACTGGCCATTGCGATCGCCCTCGTCGGTAACGCAACCCGGCATTCAGCCTCAGTTGCCGCAGCCCAATTCCCTAACCCGAGCGCAGATATTGCGGTTGCCACAGCCCCAGGCGAACAAACTGCTATTTTGGCGGGCGGGTGTTTCTGGGGCATGGAAGCGGTTTTTGAACATCTCAAGGGCGTGTCCGATGTGGTCTCTGGGTTTGCCGGGGGCAGTGCCGAAACTGCCCACTATGGTACAGTCAGTTCGGGACAAACAGGCCATGCGGAGGCAGTCAAAATTACCTACGACTCCGCGAAAATCTCCTACGGGCAGTTGTTGAAGGTTTATTTCTCAGTGGCTCATGATCCCACCCAGGTCAATCGACAGGGTCCCGATACCGGAACCCAATACCGTTCCGCCATCTTTTTTACCAATACCGATCAGCAACGGGTGGCCCAAGGCTATATCCAACAACTGAATCAGGCTCACGTCTTCTCCCAACCGATTGCCACTCAGGTCACGGCCTTTAAGGCGTTTTATCCAGCAGAAGACTATCATCAGAATTTTATTGATCGCAACCCCAATTATCCTTACGTCGTCGTTCACGACTTACCGAAACTGAAACAACTCCGGGCCGAATTTCCTACTTTATATCAGAACTAAGTATGGCTACCTCCCGTCGTACAAAACCTGCTGGACCGCGCCAAAATATTTTGGCCAAAATGTTCCATTGGGTGAATATCGTCTCGCTGCTACTGATGATGACCAGCGGGCTGCAAATTTACAATGCGAATCCTGTGTTTGGCGGACGCGGCGGATGGCGGATTCCTGATGTATTTTTGTTAGGGGGATGGCTCGCGGGCGGACGAGATTGGCATTTTGCGGCGATGTGGCTCTATGCCTTCAATCTGCTTGGGTATGGTCTCTACATAGTGCTAACTCGGCGCTGGCAACGTCGGTTTGCCAATGCCAGCGATGTTCAAGCGTTGCACGAGGCAGTCAGTCCTAAACGTCGTCGCTATGCTTGGCATCGGCTTTGGTATACGGCCATTATCCCGTTTTTACTGCTGGCGATCGCCAGTGGATTAGCCATGTATAAGCCCGCGCAATTGTTTTGGCTGTCGGGGTTATTTGGGAACTGGCAAATACTCCGCACCGTGCATTTTATAACGGTACCCGTTGTCATGATATTTACCGTAGTGCATAGTGTTCTGGCCTTAAAGGTGGAGAATTTTCGGTTGATCAAGTCGATGTTTGTATAAAGATTGAACCTTGCCAATCCGCAACATCCATTAACGTTGCCAAAGGTCCAATGACTTGTTCTGGCGGGCGATCGCTAAGGTTTGGTCATCATTCCTAAAAGCGGCTGCGGTGACGTTGCTCGACGAACTCAAAAATTCTCGAATGAATTGCCCCGTCTGAATATCCCATAACCGAATCGATCCGCCTGTGCCAATGGCTAGCGTCCGATCATCAGGACTTAAAGCTAGGGTTGGGACGCTGTCGATATGATCTGTAATCGTGCGCAACAGTGTCCTATTTTTGAGATTCCAAACCATAACGGTCTTATCGGCACTCCCGCTGACTAAGGTTGTGCCACTTTGACTTAAGGCTAAGTCAATCACGCGATCGCTATGGGCCTGAAGTTTGAACGTGGGTTGGCCCGTCTGGATATCCCAAGCCGTAATCGCTTTATCGACGCCGCCACTGAACAGGGTTGTCCGATCCGACCCAGCAGCGATCGCCCGAATGGCACCTGCCTTAGGATTGATCGTTCGATGCAAAGTACCTGTAGCAATATTCCAGAGCTTAATCGTGCCATCTTCGCTGCTACTCGCGATAAAGCGCTCATCGGGCATAAATGCGATAGACCAAACCGTACCCTGATGCCCATTAAATTGATGCATGAGCTTTCCCGTCGATAGCGCCCAAAGGTTAAGCGTCCGATCGCTGCCCGCACTTGCCAGCATCTTTCCATCCCGACTGAAGGCAACTGTCCACACGCGGCTGCGATGCCCATCCAACGTCCGACTGAGCGTCTGCTTTTTCACGTCCCAGAGTCGAATTTTGCCATCATCGCTACCGCTTGCCAACATCTGATGGTTTGGACGGAACGCGATCGCCCACACAATACTTGAAACCGTTGAGATCGGCTGTTCGCCGATCGGCTGCCAACGCAAACCGGTTTGGCACTGTTCTAGAATGCTTTGAATTGGGGTAGCCCAGCGAGACGACTGCACCAAAGATTTGCCAAACGTTTCGCACTCATCATATTTTTGCTGCTGAACTAAGCTCTGTAGCTTTTGAAGCATTTGTTCTTGATCATGCTTCTGACGAGAATTCAAGAGCGCAACAGATGCGATTGTAAGTCCCATTAAAACCAGAAGAGATCCCATTAATAGTAAACTTAACCGCCAGGAAAAACCTCTTGAATTGCTCAGGGTGTTTAAAAAAGGCTTAGTCTTTAAAGAGATCGGCAGCCTGTGCCAAATTTCCATCGTCAAGCGCTCAATCTGAAAAAATAGACCCTGCTTGAACTGTAAGATTGTCCTTTTGGCTGTAGAGTTTTCTAGCGAGAAAATATCATTTCGCCTAAAATTTACCTCTGGCAATGAAGCCAAACAACGATTTAAATAACCTTTGAGCCGAGTTAGAGGTAATGAAAGACTCGCAAAGTATTGCAAATTTGCTTGTAATTTCATGTGCCAAAGTCGAACATCTCCTTCGGCAACTAAAGGACTAAATATTGCTTCTGAAGATTGAATTACATGGAAGCGCTGAATAACCTCTGCTTTAATTGTCTCTGTATCGCCATTGGTCAGGCCAAGAGCGTTTTGCAAGTATATTATTTCATTATCTTGTAAAATTTTTCCTGGAAATTCTCGATTTAAATGATTCAGAAAATTGAGTGCATATCGCCGGACCTTAAGTTGATAGTCGTTATAGGGTTTAAGTACTTCAACCATAATTCTGGCTGATTCTTCTGGGGAAAGACTCAGACTTTTCTGAAGGTCATTCAGAATTAATTCATTCACCAGAGAGATTTGCCCATTTCGAGCCAATCGTTCAACTTCGCGACGATATCGGAGCTTTGGATCATTCAGAGACACCGATGCAATTCGCTGCTGCTTATGGGCCAATTGGCTATAGAGTGCAGGGCGCAAAGCAGGACTGACCAGTCGAGTTTTGTGGGTTGCGTAGGTATGCCACTCCTCCAACGTGATACAACCATCCCCATTTGCATCGGCAATACCCGTTGCGAGACCTTCAACCAAATAAAAGGTATAAACGGAGGGTCGAAAGCCTTTTTGAGCCCCCACATCGCCAATGGCCGTTGAAGACACCAAAATAGCTTGGCCAGAACCGCCTAATTGCTGCCTAACAACGTCTAGCGCTGGCTTACCTAGGGTGTGATGCCGTTGTTCTTCCTCGCTCAGGCAAATATCCAGAATCAGGGTTTTCTGTCGGCAGGGGCTATCTCGCATCACAGCACCGAGAAAATCACTGGCCACAAAGGTGGAGCGCACAATTTTACCTTGGGCATTTCTGCGGCTAGCCCCCGTACTCAAACACAACGTGCCCTGGCAATCCAAAACCCCATATCCTGAAAAATAAACCAGTGCCATACCGTCGGCAGGACAATTTGCCAAAAAGGTTTCAATGCGCTCTGCCATCGTCGGTGCATCGGGATTGAGTAGAACCGCCACTTCAGCAAAACTGCCCATTTGGGGATTGGCTAAAACCTGCTGAAGGGTCTCTAGATCCTTTTCAACACCGGGGAGAGACCGAATTCCCAAACGGTGCTCGCTCACGCCAATCAACAGCGCCTGTTTTTCGCACAAGGTCGATGCCGCCGTGTCAAGGGGAGGATACGCCTCAACCACAACCGATGGCTCCATAAACTCGGTTTCGGGTTCTAGGGAAGATAAATCATCCCATTGTTCTTCAAGGGGGACAAAACAATGCAGTAATTTTTGCTTGTAGAGCAGTAAACGATTTTTGGCCCGAACGCTGGAGGGGATCGCAACACCCGATCGGGTCGGCTCATAGTCCCCAGAGTCTGGCAGCACAACAGGACCTAAAACTTTGAGGTTAGCCAAGCCGTTGAGGGGCGTAACCGGTCCTTTCTCCAAACAATCGAAAATGAGATCGAGGTGTTCTGCATCTAAGGGCTGGGCTAAATAATAACAAATGAAGCGGGCCACCAATTCTCTGGAATCTTGAGCCAACTCATCGCAATACAACCAACCAAACAACACCCCATTGGCGTCAATCTGATGCAGGTAAGCCGCACTCATTTTCAATCCGCCGAAGGCAGAATGACTCAAATAGGGTTGCACAATAGCTTGCTCAAAACCCTGTTGCACGGCTTGCGACATCTGTATGCTAGCCAGCATCGTGCTTTCCAAACCCGAAAAACTTGTATAGACAAGCTGTTCAACCGATTGGGGCATACCCTAAACCCTATAACAGAGGCTGAGCGATCCAAGATTGGATAAATTGATTATCAACTACATTCTGATCACTTGAGCATAACGGGTCAAACGACCGGATCAGGTAATGACGGCTACGAGAAGATGATCAGAACTTACCAGAAGGGCTTTCCTCCTCTAGGATGACCGTAGAGCGTTGGCAAATCGTGTGACTAATCCTGTATGGACTGCCTTCAATCCCGGCGTGTTTCAGATCGGCCTTGTGCTGTTTCTGTCCTTTCTGGTGGGATTGCAACGAGAAGAGTACAAGTCTGAAGCTAGACGGTATGTCTTTGGCGGGGTTCGGACCTATCCCCTCATTGGACTCACGGGGTACAGTCTGGCCTATTTGTCGGACAATCAACCCCTTGCCTTAACGGTGGGCTTTGCCGCGATCGCCGGACTGATGATGCTGACTTACTGGCACAAAATTCAGGCGTTTCAGGACGCCGGTATTACGTCGGAAATGGCTGGGTTAACCACTTATTTGGTCGGAGCGTTAGTGTTCCACAACTATTACTGGGTCGCTTCTACCATTGTGGTCGCTAGTTTAATTTTACTGGAGTTAAAGTCATTTTTAGAAGGATTAGTCCATCGTTTTTCTGAGGACGATATTCTCAATTTCACCAAATTTTTGCTACTGACCATTGTAATTCTGCCCATTCTGCCCAATCAAACCTTTGGCCCCTTTCAGCTCAATCCCTTCAAAACTTGGCTCGTGGTGGTTGCGGTGAGTACCATTTCCTATGCCAGTTTTCTGCTGCAACGCGTCTTAAAAGGACGGGGCGATATTGCAGTCATTGCTCTTTTAGGCGGAGCCTATTCTTCGACGGTAACAACCGTTGCGTTAGCTAAACAGT
Source organism: Thermosynechococcaceae cyanobacterium (assembly GCA_049694615.1). GTDB lineage: Bacteria > Cyanobacteriota > Cyanobacteriia > Thermosynechococcales > Thermosynechococcaceae > JAAURS01. The sequence goes on from JBAVRC010000318.1 coordinate 5,654, forward strand.
CGGCCCAAGACCATCGGCCCCATACCTTTGCCGGAGGGATTTTAATGGCCTCTGGGGTCATGTATTTACGGTTGGCCCTTTTGACGGGTTTGTTTAATCCCAGCCTCGCTCAATTATTGATTTTACCCTTCGGATTACTGGCGATCGCAGCGTTGGGCGGCGGGGCATTGTGGTCGATGCGTGCAGAACCCGCTACGGCTGCCTCGACAGCCCCTTCGGTCTACACAGCCCGAAACCCCTTAGAACTCAAAGCAGCCTTTTTGTTTGCCTTGTTATTTGTGGGGATTGTGGTGGTGACGCACTATGCCGCAGATTATTTGGGGAATTCGGGGATTTTTATCTTGGCAGCGGTGTTAGGGGTGACGGATGTGGATCCGTTTATTTTGGGCATGACCCAGGCGGCGGGCCAATCCACACCGTTGTCAGCGGCAGGGATTGCCATTTTGATTGCTGCGGCAAGCAATAATTTTGTGAAGGGACTCTATGCCAAAGGGTTTGGCGATCGCGCGACAGGTCAACAAAGTTTTCGATTATTAGTCGGATTAGCGATTTTGGGACTGATTCCTTGCCTGTTCCTCATTAAGGGTTAGGGAGTAACCGAGACGGTTAAGTTTAAACTGTGAAGTGTGACAATGGCGTCACGCCATCCGCTCCAGTCCAACCTTGACAAAACCATGATTTTTCCAGCCTTTGAATCATTTTCCCGTTTGGCAGAACAGGGTAACTTCATTCCGGTGTATCGCG
>JBAVRC010000319.1:0-3325 GCA_049694615.1 Thermosynechococcaceae cyanobacterium
GTGTATTCAGGCCGTGTTGCCCCAAATGCGATCGCAGGGACGGGGCACCATTATCAATGTGATTTCCATCGCAGGACGGCAGACATTTCCGAATTGGGGGGCCTATTGCGCCAGCAAATTTGGCTTAATGGGCCTCACCAAAACCCTGGCCCAAGAGGAGCGGTCCCACGGTATCCGGGTCGTTGCCCTTTGTCCGGGATCCGTCGATACGCCCATTTGGGATAGCGAAACGGTTCAGGCCAACTTTGATCGATCCCTCATGCTCAGACCGGAGGATGTTGCTGATGCGATTGTCCATGCGGCATTGTTACCTGCCCATGTCGTTGTTGACGAATGGGTTTTAATGCCGAATACGGGAACGTTTTAAGCTTCAGCCTCAGCGTGTAGTACTGTAACGATTCATGATTAACCTATGACTATTTCTTCGACCAATTCCTCGACCAACTCCTCGCCTAATTTGTTTGACAGCCAGAAGGGGTTTCCGCTAACCCATCCGGCTAGAGATAAGCGCAGTGGTTCGGGCCATCGGGATCTGCTGCAGGACGTGACGCCAGAAGACATGATGCAGGCGGTTGAAACCATGCTGCTGGGCGTTGGCGAAGACCCGGATCGCGAGGGGCTGCTCAAGACCCCGAAGCGAGTTGCCGAGGCCATGCGTTTTTTGACGAGCGGCTATTCCCAATCCCTAGAAGACTTGGTGAATGATGCCATCTTCGATGAAGGCCACGACGAAGTGGTGCTCGTGCGCGACATCAATCTGTTTAGTATGTGCGAGCATCACATGCTGCCCTTTTTAGGCAAAGCCCATGTAGCTTATATCCCGAACCAAAAGGTGATTGGCTTAAGTAAGCTGGCCCGGATTGTGGAAATGTATTCGCGGCGGCTTCAGGTTCAAGAGCGCTTAACGCGACAGATTGCCGAAGCGGTTCAAACAGTGTTAGACCCCCAGGGTGTGGCGGTGGTAATCGAAGCCAGCCACATGTGTATGGTCATGCGCGGGGTTCAAAAACCGGGGTCCTGGACCGTGACCAGTTCGATGGTTGGGGTTTTCCGCGAGGATCAAAAAACCCGCGAAGAATTTTTTAATCTCATTCGTCATGCTCAGAATTTTTAGCCCATTTCAACGTGAGTTTCAACGACCTCAGCTTGTCCTTAAAGGGCATTAATGTGTACCTCATTGGCATGATGGGGTGCGGCAAAAGTACAGCGGGCCATTTGTTGGCGCAAAGATTGGGCTATCGATTCCTGGACAGCGACGCCGTGATTGTCCAAGCGACGGGTTGTAGTATTGCCCAACTGTTTGCCGAGTCTGGCGAAACGGCCTTTCGGGCCATCGAGACCCAGGTGTTGAGTGAACTTGCAGCCCATACCCGTCTCGTGGTGGCGACAGGGGGCGGTATTGTGCTTGAACGGGCCAATTGGGGGCATCTTCAGCAGGGTTTAGTGGTTTGGTTGGATGCGTCTGCCGACATTCTTTGGCAAAGACTGAAGCATGATACGACGCGTCCATTGCTCCAAACGCCTAATCCGAAACAAACCCTGCAAGTTTTTCTAGATCAACGCCAACCGCTCTACGCGCAGGCTGACCTTCGGATTGAGATCCAAGCCGATGATAGTCCAGACCAGGTGGTTGATCGCATTTTGGAAACGATGCCAGACGTGTTGAAACCTTAGACCTGGGCAATGGTTCGTAAGACGGAGACGGGTTGTCCATATTCTTCCAAAGTGAAGGCGTCGACCTGAATGGCTGCGTTGCGGGCGATCGCAGCCTCCCGCAAAATCTCTCCTTCTGCACCCGAAATAATATCTGCAGTCACCGCCGCCTCAATCAACTGCTCCGGTGGGTGATGGGGCAAAAGTCCCTGGTGCGTTGCCGCTTTGATGGTTTTAAAGATCGGCTCCGCTTGAAGGGTAAGTTGCATGGCTTGCTCCAGCCTGCCGAGGGTTTCATCGGGATGGGTGGGCAGATAGATGCCGGTGGTGAGGCGATCGCGCGCGCCTCCCGGTGTTTGCAAGATCGCAGCAACTTGTGCGCCCAACGCGTCCGAGGGCATGGTACCAAAGGAGTTCAGACGACTGTAGGCGAACAGCCCTTTCAGCCCTGGAATAGGCAAGTTTTGCAGAAGACCTGCAAACGCCTGTTGAATTTGGGCAAAGGTATATTGCATGGCCCAATGGACCAGCGGGAGGTCGGCGGACTGTCGCCCTTCGGCTTCAAAGCGCCGGAGAGTGGCGGTGCCCAAATACATCCAGGTCAGGAGGTCAGCAAAGCGCCCGGTCAGGGTTTCGCGGCGTTTTAAGGTGCCGCCAAAGGCAATCATGGCAAGATCGGTGAGGGCAGCAAAAGTGGCAGAAGCCCAAGCGAGTTTGCGATAGTAGGGTGCCGTTGCACCGCTCACGGGAGATGGCGCTAGACGCCCTCGGGTCAGCCCCAGTAAGACTGCTCGAACCGTATTGCGCACTATCGATCCAACATGGGGCCAAAAGACCCGATCAAAGGCAGCTACGTCCGAGTGCTGGAGGGCTTCGATCTCGGCATAGATATAGGGATGGCAGCGAATCGCACCCTGACCGAAAATCATCAGGGTCCGGGTGAGGATATTGGCTCCTTCGACGGTGATGGAAATCGGCGTAGCGGTGTAGATATTGGCCAATAAATTTCTGGGACCGCGACAGATGCCTGCCCCGCCTAAAATATCCATGCCATCCGTGACGATTTTGCGCGACAGTTCGGTGCTACTGTACTTGGCGATCGCCGAAACCACCGCTGGTTGTTCACCGCCATCGACTGCGCCGCAGGTGTAAAGTCGCACCGCATCCATCAGGTAGGTGAGTCCGCCAATGCGAGCGAGGGGTTCGGCGACGCCTTCAAAGCGGCCAATGGAGAGGCCGAACTGTTTTTGGGCGATCGCATAGGCTCCAGTAACCCGTGCGGTGAGTTTAGCGCCGCCGGTGCAGGTAGCCGGAAAACTAATGCCCCGACCTGAGGCCAGAGACTGCATCAGCATTTTCCAGCCCTGTCCGGCTTGGTCAACCCCGCCAATGATTTGGTCAACGGAAACCACCACATCATGACCTTCGAGGGGCGAGTTATAGAAGGGCACCCCCATGGGGTCGTGTCTGCGGTTTTGGATCACACCGGGGGTGTGGGTGGGAATCAGGGCGCAGGTAATCCCCACATCTTCGCCTTTACCCAAAAGATGTTCAGGGTCATAGAGGCGGAAGGCCAGACCGAGGAGCGTGGCGATCGCCCCCAGGGTGATATACCGTTTCTGCCAGTTCAGACGCAGGTAGAGTTGCCCATCTTCGCCTCTAAACACCACGC
>JBAVRC010000320.1:0-2104 GCA_049694615.1 Thermosynechococcaceae cyanobacterium
TTCCATAGGTCGGTAATATCTGAGGTCATCGGGTGCCCTGCTCTTATAACAATTGGAATAAACAATCCTATTGGCTGCTCATTTCGGATAACAGCAGCCTTGAGAGCTAATTGCTTTGCCAGTAATAATTGAACTTTTATATCTCTAGCACGGATTAGAAAAGCACCAGTATACTCAAGACTTTTCAAACATTTTTTGAACTGAAATTCTTGGCATTCATAGTCAAGTTTGCAAAGTAAATTCGCAAGTTTTTGTTCTTCAGATTGATATGCCTCATTTTGATATGATTGTCTCAGCAGAATACAAAATTTTCTCCCTTTTTTAGAACCTAAATCAGGATAAATTGATTTGAATTTTGTGTAAATCCCTTGTTTTCTTTTTTTAAGGGCGTCTTCTTGAATTAGGCAATCATTCATCAATTTTTTGGATTGAGTTTCCAAATGTTCTTGGGGAAACCATTTGAGTAGAGTTTCTCTCTCTTCCTCGGATAATCCATATCGAGTAGATTTTTGGCTTAAAAAGTCTTGCCATTTCATAGATTGCACTATTTAGCTGTTATGAAATCATTGCAAATAAAAATTTCAACAATTATCAAAACTGCTGTGAATGAATAACTTTAGATATCCCTTGAGCATCATTACACCATCGTTACACCTGGACTACCTTAGCGTTCTCCCTGGCCGCACAAAGTTTACACTTCAGACCGATTCAAGCTTGAGAAGATGAATCTTGAAGACAGAGATGCACTTCTAAATCAAAAAGATTTCTGTTTTCAATCAACTCGCTCTGCTGGCCAGCAAGCACTAACTGAACCTAGATAACTTGGAGGTAACGTTCATGTTACACGACATGAAACCGAAATCGCTGGCGCAGGCCATTTTAGCAGGAATGCAGGCTCTTATTCAATCAGTCGCCACCCTATTGCGAGGCGTCGCAATCGAGGGAGAAAAAACACCCTTCTTTTGTCGCCCTTGGGTCTACGTTGGATTTGTCCTCGGCGAACTCATTGCCAGCCCACTGGCAACACATGCCATTCTCAGCCAACACAATCCCTGGCTTTACCCATTCCTAGTCCCGGTCATGATGCTAGGTCAAGCTGGTGCATGGGGCACCTATATCGTATTGGTTCACCAAGGCAGTCACGGCACCATCGCCAAAAATCCCTCAGTTAATCGTTGGCTTGCCGAAATTGGTTCAATCTTGATCCTAACTTACGGCCACGAAGACTACTCCAAAGCACACCTCGGTAAGCATCACCACAAGCGCACACTGGCCACCAGTCAGGATCCCGATCTGCGCTTCTTGATTCGTATCGGCTTTGTCCCCGGCAAACCCATCGAATTCTACTGGAAACTGTTTGTTTTCACAATTTTCAACCCTTTACTGTACCTAACCTTTGCCTGGAAGCGGATTAAACGGAACTTCTTCTAGACCCTATCCCCAGCCCTTCTGGTTGCAACAAAAGGAAACATCGCCCGCCTCTGCAATGGCTAGGGGCTGGCGATCGCTTACCCAAAATTCTCTAACTCACCCATCAGGAGGCCATCAATGGCAACGCAAACTTTCCATAACATCGCCCGTCGAGTCGTTCTCTATAGCTGGTGGACAACTATTTTCACCGCAGCCACCTATTTCCACCTCTGGCCCACTCTCTTGATTGGCTATTTGATTCCCGTCTTTATCGGCTATCCGCTCTCGGTCCTCTGCCAGATGAGCGAACACCGATGGGGCTGGACCGGATCAACCGAGGACAAGACCTTTCCCAGGTTGTTCAATATCGAACCTCCAAAAAGCATCAATCCCCTCATTTGGATTGCCTATGTCTGGAAGTTATTGTTCATCCTGTATTGGCAACTGGCTGTTTTGTTCACACTGAACGAACACCAGCAACACCACGCGAAAGGCAAGGAAATCACTTGGTATAAAGCCGCCTACACCCCCGATGCTCAAAGCGACTTGCCTAAAGCTATTTATGGAATTCGTGGCCACCTGCAAGAAGCCTTTCAATCTTTAGCAGATGCCCCCCCACTGGAAGCAGAATAAACCTTCGGCTCGGACAGGATCTTCAGTCTATCCCTGTCCGGGTTGATTGCTTCACCCACCC